>NZ_CP029608.1:5671569-5834747 GCF_003352185.1 Pseudomonas kribbensis | reverse complement strand
CATGGTCACGTCTTTGAGCGACGAAGCCGAAGCGCTGGCCATTACCTTCTTGCCGGTGTCGGTGCCGCCGGTGAAGGAGATTTTCTCGATGCGCGGGTGCTCGGTCAGCCAGGTGCCGACTTCACGGCCGCTGCCGGTCAGGACGTTGAACACGCCATTCGGAACGCCGGCTTCGGTGTAGATCTCGGCCAGTTTCAGGGTGGTCAGCGAGGTGACTTCGCTTGGCTTGAAGATCATCGCGTTACCGGCCGCCAGAGCTGGAGCGGATTTCCACAGGGCGATCTGGATCGGGTAGTTCCACGCGCCGATACCGGCAACCACGCCCAGCGGCTCGCGACGGGTGTAGACGAATGCGGTGTCACGCAGCGGAATCTGCTCGCCTTCGATGGCGGGTACCAGGCCTGCGTAGTATTCCAGCACGTCGGCGCCGGTGACGATGTCGACGTATTTTGTTTCGGAGAATGCTTTACCGGTGTCCAGGGTTTCCAGGGCAGCCAGTTCATCGTTGCGCTCGCGCAGGATGTCGACGGCGCGACGCAGGATGCGCGAACGCTCCATGGCGGTCATCGCGGCCCAGATTTTCTGGCCCTTTTCGGCGCTGACGACAGCGCGCTCGACGTCTTCCTTGGTCGCACGTTGCACTTGTGCGAGGACTTCACCGTTAGCCGGGTTGATGGCTTCGAAGGTGGCATCGCTGCCGGCGTCGGAGTACGCGCCATCGATGTAGAGTTTTTGCAGTTCGAAACGGGCCATAGTGTCCTCGCAAGTGCATAAGTGGTTGGCGTTGACCACCGCGATCAGGCTGCGGTGGCGTTCAGGGGCCGAGCGTTTTCTGTGTGCTCTAGCTCACCTTCTTGGCCAATTGGAAATCCATGTATTCGTAAGCGATCTGTTGCGCCTGCGCAGTGTCGAAAGCGTCTCCCGACAGCGCGCCGCGCAACCACAAGCCGTCAATCAGAGCTGCCAGTCCACGGGCGGCGGTGCGCGCATCTTCGAGCGGCAACACACGGCGGAACTCGCAGCACAGGTTGGAATACAGACGGTGATCGTTGATCCGCTGCAACCTGTGCAAAGACGGCTGGTGCATGCTGGTGGCCCAGAAGGCCAGCCAGGTTTTCATTGCCGGGCCATTGACCTGGCTGGCGTCGAAGTTGCCTTCGATGATCACCTGCAGATGCGCCCGGGGGCTGCTGTCTGCCAGCGCCTGACGGCGCGCGGTGACGTTCTCGCTGAGGACGCTCATCAGATACCGCATCGTGGCGGCAATCAGGCCGTTTTTGTCCTGAAAATAGTGACTGATGATGCCATTCGAGACACCGGCCAGACGGGCGATCAGCGCAATGCTGGCGTCCCCCATTCCGACCTGATCGACGGCCTGCAAAGTGGCTTCGATCAGTTGTTGGCGGCGGATGGGTTGCATACCGACCTTGGGCATCTTGCACATCTCCTTAGGCCTTCCGACGGGCGATAAACGCCGATCGGATTGAGGGCCAGTCTATTTTGTTTTGATTGAACGTTCAATCAACAAAGAATAAGATCTGCGACAAATCGTCGCTGCCTACAGATTTTTCCTACTAGTAAGTGGCGATAAACCGACATCCGAAAATGCTCGAAACCTGCGCGGGGCAAGGCGCGGTTCGACGTTCGATGGACGTGTTGAATGGGCAAGACGCTCGAGGCCAGGTTTCGGATGAATGTCCGGACCTCGGCCACGACGGCGATTCGCGGTGCCATCTCTGCAGGTTCGGGCTTTTTTCGGGGTGTCTTTATATCACCCGCCGGTCGGCTGCCAACTAACCGATTGGTCGGGTTCCGTGTTGCCTTGTGTTCTTCTCTCGCACTGCCTGGAGCATTTGTGCCATGAGTTCTGCCTCGCTTATAAAGACCCCGCCCGAGAAGGTGACGGTCAACGGTTGGGTGTTCTACACCTCTACCGTGCTGATTCTGTTGTTGACCGCCATTCTGATCATCGCCCCGCAAGAGGCCGGCAGAATGTTGGGAGTGGCTCAGGCCTGGTTGTCCCGCAGCTTCGGCTGGTACTACATGGTGGTGATCGCCGCTTACCTGGTTTTCGTGGTGGGCCTGGCGTTTTCCTCCTACGGCAAACTCAAACTGGGTAGCAAGGACGACACCCCTGATTTCAGCTACGGCGCCTGGGCGGGGATGCTGTTCTCGTCGGGTATCGGTATTTCGCTGCTGTACTTCGGCGCGTCCGAGCCGCTGGATCACTACTTCAATCCGCCGGAAGGCGCATCGGCCACCAACCTGGCGGCACGTCAGGCTGTCCAGCTGACTTTCCTGCACTGGGGCCTGCACGGCTGGGCGATCTACGCACTGGTCGGTCTGGCCGTGGCCTATTTCGCTTACCGCCACAACCAGCCGCTGGCACTGCGTTCGGCGCTGTACCCGCTGGTGGGCGAGCGTTGGGTCAAGGGCGCTGCCGGTCATGCGGTAGACGGCTTCGGCATGTTCGTGACCCTGCTGGGTCTGGTGACCAACCTGGGGATCGGTTCGCTGCAAGTGTCCTCGGGCCTGGAAAACCTGTTCGGCATGGAGCACAGCAACACCAACCTGCTGATCGTGATCATCGTGATGAGCACCGTGGCGACCATCGCTGCCGTGTCCGGCGTGGAAAACGGCATCCGTCGTCTGTCCAACCTCAACATCATCCTGTTCAGCGGCCTGCTGATTTTTGTCCTGCTGTTCGGCCCGACCCTGCACCTGCTCAACGGCTTCGTGCAGAACATCGGCGACTACCTCAACGGCGTGGTCATGAAGACCTTCGACCTGTACGTCTATGAAGGCGACAGTGCCAAGTCCGACCGCTGGCTGGGCCTGTGGACTCTGTTCTACTGGGCATGGTGGATTTCCTGGGCGCCATTCGTAGGCATGTTCATCGCGCGTATTTCCCGTGGCCGTACCGTGCGTGAACTGGTGGCCGGCGTGCTGCTGATTCCGCTGGGCTTCACCCTGGCGTGGCTGTCGATCTTCGGTAACTCGGCACTGGACCTGGTGATGAACCACGGTGCGGTGGAACTCGGCAAGACGGCGCTGGAACAGCCGTCGATGGCGATCTATCAGTTGCTGGAACACTACCCGGCGTCGAAAGTCGTCATCGGTGTGTCGATCTTCGTAGGTTTCGTGCTGTTCCTGACCCCGGCCGACTCCGGCGCGGTAATGATGGCCAACCTTTCCTGCAAGGGCGGCACCGTTGATGAAGACGCGCCGCACTGGTTGCGGATCTTCTGGTCGGTCGTGATCACCCTGGTGACCATCGGCCTGCTGTTCGCCGGTAACTTCGAAGCCATGCAAACCATGGTGGTGCTGGCCGGTCTGCCGTTCTCGGTGGTGCTGGTGTGCTTCATGTTCGGCCTGCACAAGGCGATGCGCCAGGACATGCAGATCGAACAGGAGCAGGCGCAACTGGCTGAGCGCGGTCGTCGTGGTTTCAGCGAGCGTCTGACTCAACTGGACCTGCAACCGAGCCAGTCGGTGGTGCAGCGCTTCATGGATAAACACGTCACCCCGGCGCTGGACGATGCGGCTGCACAGCTGCGTGCCCAAGGTCTGGAAGTGCAGACGCTGCTGGGGAAATCCAAGCGTTGCATGGGCGTGCGGGTCGAGATGGAAGAGGGCAACCCTTTTGTCTACGAAGTGAGCCTGGACGGCTACCTGGCGACCCCGACCGAATCGGCCCAGTCCGATGAAGCACGCCAGCGTTACTACCGCGCCGAGGTGTATCTGCACAACGGCAGCCAGGATTACGACCTGATGGGCTTCACGCAGGATCAGATCACTCGCGATGTGCTCGATCAGTTTGAAAGCCATCGGCAGCTCCTTGGCCGGGTGTACAGCTAAAAACGATTGTTCATTCCCACGTTCTGCGTGGGAATGATGAAAACAAAAACGCCGCGATCCTCTCGCGGCGTTTTTGTGTCTGCTCTCTTTACCCCAGGTTCTTCCCGAGCAGCGCGTGATACAGCTCGCTGTCCCCGAGAATCCCCACCACATGGTTATTGTCGTGCAGCACCAGTTTGTTGCCGGTCTGGTAACGAATCTGCAACGCGTCACGCATGCCGATGTTCGAGTCCACCAGCGTCGGACGACGATCCAGACCTTCCACCGCTTGCCCCGGCACCCAGTTCTGCAAGTCGAGTACCGAACCGTTCTTGCGTGCACCCTTGATGGTGTTGCCTTCGGCCAGGTCCAGCCATGAGTCGCCGCCTGGATCGAGGCACACAGAACCGTTGATGCGTTTGCAGTTGTCCAGGGTGCGCATCAGGCTGCGACCACAGAGCACGTTGAGCGGATTGGTGTGGGCGACGAAGGTGCGCACGTAGTCGTCCGCAGGGTTGAGCACGATTTCTTCCGGCACGCTGTACTGGATGATCCGGCCGTCTTTCATGATCGCGATGCGGCTGCCCAGTTTGAGCGCCTCGTCGAGGTCGTGGCTCACGAACACGATGGTCTTGCTCAGCTTGCGTTGCAGTTCCAGCAATTCGTCCTGCAGGCCCTGGCGGATCAGCGGGTCGAGGGCCGAAAACGGTTCGTCCATCAGCAGAATGTCGGCGTCCATCGCCAGTGCGCGGGCCAGGCCCACACGCTGCTGCATGCCGCCGGACAGTTCGTTGGGTTTCTTGTTGCGCCACTGGGTCAGACCCACCAGCTCAAGTTTGTCATCCACCAGCTTGCGCCGTTCTTTCTCGGGACGGCCCTGCATTTCCAGACCGAAGCTGATGTTCTCGCGCACGGTCAGCCAAGGCATCAGAGCGAATTTCTGGAACACCATGGCAATGCGCTTGGTGCGCATCATCTTCAGTTCGGCCGGGCTGCAGGACGCGATGTCGATCTGTTTGCCTTCGTGCTCGACGAACAGCTTGCCGCGGCTCACGGTGTTGAGGCCGTTGATGCAGCGCAACAGGCTGGACTTGCCGGAGCCGGACAAACCCATCAATACACAGATTTCGCCTTTCTCGATGTCCAGGCTGGCTTTTTCAACGCCGACAATCTGCCCGGTCTTTTTCAGGATCTCGTTACGGGTCATGCCCTGATCCAGCAGCTTGAGCGCCTCGCGTGGATCCTTGGCGAAGATAACGTCTACGTTGTCGAAGCGGATTATGCTCATGCGTCACCCCCTACTTTGGCGTCGGGTTGTTTGCAGATACGGTCGAGCATGATCGCCAGCAGTACGATCGCCAGGCCCGCTTCGAAGCCCAGGGCGATATCAGCAGTGTTCAGTGCGTTGACCACCGGTTTGCCGAGTCCGTCGGCGCCCACCAGTGCCGCGATCACCACCATCGACAGCGACAGCATGATGCACTGGGTGATGCCGGCTGCGATGCTCGGCATGGCGTGGGGCAGTTCAATCCGTGAAAGCAGTTGGCGACGCGAGCAGCCGAAGGCCTTGCCGGCGTCCATCAGTTCTTCCGGGACATCGCGGATGCCCAGGTAGGTCAGGCGGATCGGCGCAGCGATGGCGAACACCACCGTGGAGATCAGGCCCGGGACCACGCCCAGCCCGAAGAGGGTCAGGGTAGGAATGAGGTAAACGAAGGTCGGTACGGTCTGCATCAGATCGAGCACCGGCCTCATCAAAGTGTAGAACATCGGTTTGTGCGCGGCGACGATGCCCAGCGGCACGCCGATGACCACGCAGACCAGGGTCGCGAACATGACCTGGGCGAGGGTTTCCATGGTTTCCTGCCAGTACCCCAGGTTGAGGATCAGCAGAAAGGAGGCGATCACGAAGGCGGTGAGGCCCCATTTGCGTTGAATGAAGTGCGCCAGCAGAGCGATGAGGCCGATCAACACCAGCGGGTTGAACCAGGTCAGCGCAAACGTCACGCCGTGGATCATCGTTTCCAGGGTCACGGCGATTGCGTCGAAGGTGCTGGCGCCGTGTTGCGTCAACCATTCAACGAAGCCCGCGATGTACTGGCCTAAAGGGATTTTCTGATCAATCAGCATGGTAGTGAACGTCCGCATGCAAGGAAATAACAGCCCGGGCGGGACTGGCCCGCCCGGCATAAGCGATTACTGAGCAAGTTTGGCTTTCACGGCCTCCAGGCCAGGTTTACCGTCAATGGTGGTCACGCCAGCGAGCCAGGTATCGAGCACCTGTGGATTCTTTTTCAGCCAGGCCTTGGCGGCCGCTTCAGGCTTCATCTTGTCGTCGAGGATGTTGCCCATCAGGGTGCTTTCCATGTCGACGGTGAACTCCAGATTCTTCAGCAACTGACCGACGTTGCTGCATTCCTCGACATAGCCCTTGCGGGTGTTGGTCGCGACAGTAGCGGCGCCGAAATCCGGGCCGAAGAAGTCGTCGCCGCCGGTCAGGTATTGAATCTTGAAGCGCTTGTTCATCGGGTGCGGCGCCCAGCCGAGGAACACCACGGCGGTGTCGCGCTTCTGCGCACGGTCGACCTGCGAGAGCATGCCCGCCTCGGACGATTCGACGACCTTGAAGCCGGCGTCTTTCAGTCCGAAGGCGTTCTTGTCGATCATGCTCTGGATCAGGCGGTTGCCGTCGTTGCCAGGCTCGATGCCGTAGATCTTGCCGTCGAGCTCTTTCTTGAATTTGGCGATGTCGGCGAAGTCATGCAGGCCCTTGTCGTACAGCGCCTGCGGTACGGCGAGGGTGTATTTGGCGCCCTTGAGGTTGGTGCGCACCACTTCCACGGTGCCGGCGTCACGGTAGGCCTTGATGTCGTTTTCCATGGTCGGCATCCAGTTGCCGAGGAACACGTCCATGTTCTTGCCGTCGGCCAGCGACTTGTAGGTCACGGGCACGGAGATCATGGTGGTCTTGGTCTTGTAGCCGAGGGCGTCGAGCACCACGCTGGTGGTCGCGGTTGTTGCGGTGATGTCGGTCCAGCCGACATCGGAGAAGTTAACGGTACTGCACTGCGCCGGTTCTGCGGCTTGAGCCAGTAACGGCAGACTCAGCATGGCGGCCAACAACAACGACGGGGAACCTTTCATGGATGGACTCCTTGGTGTTTTTTTTGGCAGTGTTCCGACTGGACCACCGCACTTATAGGTTGCGGTTGGATGGCGTTCTGGAGACAGCACTGTCACGGCGCCTTGCAATCGAGTCGATACGATCATGTACCAGTGAAAATCTGACGCCTACAGGGTGCGTCGTATCCAGTACAGGGATGGTCGCATCCAGTGTCAGTGACGTCGTTTACAGCTTTTTTCAGCCCTGTTTGGCCATCTGAACCGCATAAAAACGGCGAAAACACGGGCGAAAACCGGCACGGCGTTCGTGGGCATGAGTGCGTCGGTGTCAGACGCCGTGCGACCCGGGAAAAGCCTGATGATGCGGGCATTCCGGCGGATCGCAGCTTGAGCGTAGCAGCTCCGCCAGCGGGCGCTTCACGCCCCGGACCGGCACTCTCAGGAGCTCTGCATCAATGGCTATCAGCGTTTTCGACCTGTTCAAAATCGGCATTGGTCCCTCCAGTTCTCACACCGTCGGGCCGATGCGCGCCGCGGCGCTGTTCGTCGAGTCGCTGCGCGACAGATTCCTGCTGGAGCAGGTTCGGCGGATCGAAGTGCAACTGTTCGGTTCGCTGTCGGCCACCGGCGTCGGTCACGGCAGCGACAATGCGGTGATCATGGGCCTGATGGGCGAGTGGCCGGATGCGATCGACCCGTCGCAGATCGGCCCGCGGATCCAGGCCTTGCGCGAAACCCACACCCTTTTACTGGATGGTCGTTTGTCGGTGCCTTTTATATGGGCTCGCGACATGCGTCTGATCGACGAGAACCTGCCGTTCCATCCCAACGCCATGACCCTGGTTGCCGAAGGCGATCACGGCGAGATTCATCGCGACACCTACTATTCGGTCGGCGGCGGTTTTGTCGTCGATGAAGCGCAGGCGTCCAGCGGTGTGGTGGACCTGGATCGCACCGAATTGCCCTATGACTTCTCCAGCGCCGTCGAGCTGCTGGAGCTGTGCAAGCAGAACAATCTGCGCGTGGCCGAACTGATGATGGCCAACGAGAAAGTCTGGCGCAGCGAAGAGGAAATCCGCGCCGGGCTGATGAAGCTCTGGCGGGCGATGCAGGATTGTGTCGAGCAGGGCCTCAAGCACGAAGGCATCCTGCCGGGCGGCCTCAATGTGCGTCGGCGTGCGGCCAAGTTGCACCGCAGTCTTCAGGAATTGAACAAGCCCAACGTGATCGGCTCGACCCTCAGCGCCATGGAGTGGGTCAATCTGTTCGCCCTGGCGGTGAACGAAGAGAACGCGGCCGGCGGGCGCATGGTCACGGCGCCGACCAACGGCGCGGCCGGGATCATTCCGGCGGTGCTGCACTACTTCATGAAATTCAGCGAGGCGGTGACCGACGCCAACGTGGTCGATTATTTCCTCGGCGCGGCAGCGGTGGGGATTCTGTGCAAGAAGAACGCTTCGATCTCCGGTGCCGAAGTCGGCTGTCAGGGTGAGGTCGGTTCGGCCTGTGCAATGGCGGCGGCGGGGCTGGCGGAAGTGCTCGGCGCCACGCCGGAGCAGTTGTGCAACGCGGCGGAAATTGGCCTGGAGCATAACCTCGGTCTGACCTGCGATCCGGTGGGCGGTCTGGTCCAGGTGCCGTGCATCGAGCGCAACGCGATTGCGGCGGTGAAAGCGATCAACGCGGCGCAGATGGCCTTGCGCGGCGATGGTCAGCACTTTATTTCGCTGGACCGGGTGATCCGCACCATGCGCGATACCGGCGCCGACATGCATGACAAATATAAGGAAACTTCACGGGGTGGATTGGCGGTCAGCGCGGTCGAGTGCTGATACGCCGACAGCGCCAGACCAGTCAAAACTGCGCACCAAGTGAGCATCGACAATAAAACGCGCCACCTTTTGGCGCGTCGCAATCAGATAAGAGTGTTTCCCACCCGCATGGCCGGATTCGCGCCGGCTACCGTCCGTCATCCGTGCCAGCGGTGACACTGTAGGACAATCCCCCGCAGCCCTGTTCCCACAAGTGCTACCGATCTGCTCACGCACGCCGGGGCAGGGCTTTCACCGCCGCTGATGGCACTTCGAACAACCTTTCGTCGGACGGCTTGTATAGACGCGTCGCGACGTCGTTTTCAGGAGTTATTGAACAGCCATTCAATTTTAGGCATGGCAATTGCTCTGTCATAACAAAGCCCCGTCTCACGCAAGAGAACGATGGCAATAACAAGAGCCTCCGCCTGAGGCCATCACCTGCTTTGTGTGAGGAGATACCGCGATGACGTCGTTCAACTCCGGGGCTCAACCCCAGAACCGTGCGCCTCAATCCATCGGCTTTCTGCTGCTGGACAATTTCACGCTGATTTCCCTGGCTTCCGCAGTCGAACCGCTGCGCATGGCCAACCAGTTGTCCGGTCGCGAGCTGTATCGCTGGACGACCCTCACCGTCGACGGTGGCCAGGTCTGGGCCAGTGACGGTCTGCAGATCACCCCCGACGCCTCCATGCACAAAGCCCCGGCCCTCGACACCATCATCGTGTGCGGCGGGATCGGCATTCAACGCACCGTTACCCGTGAACACGTCTCGTGGCTGCAAAGCCAGGCGCGCCAGTCCCGTCGCCTCGGCGCCGTGTGCACCGGCAGTTGGGCCCTGGCCTGCGCCGGCCTGCTCGACGGCTTCGATTGCAGCGTGCACTGGGAATGTCTGGCGGCAATGCAGGAAGCTTTCCCGCGCGTGGCGATGAGCACCCGTCTGTTCACCCTCGACCGCAACCGTTTCACCAGCTCCGGCGGCACCGCGCCGCTGGACATGATGCTGCACCTGATCAGCCGTGATCACGGCCGTGAACTGTCCGCCGCGATCTCCGAGATGTTCGTCTACGAGCGCATCCGCAACGAACAGGATCACCAGCGTGTGCCGCTCAAACACATGCTCGGCACCAACCAGCCGAAACTGCAGGAAATCGTCGCGCTGATGGAAGCCAACCTGGAAGAGCCGATCGACCTCGACGAACTGGCGGTGTACGTCGCCGTGTCCCGTCGCCAGCTCGAGCGCCTGTTCCAGAAATACCTGCACTGCTCGCCGTCGCGCTACTACCTCAAGCTGCGTTTGATCCGTGCCCGGCAACTGCTCAAGCAGACGCCGATGTCGATCATCGAAGTGGCGTCGGTCTGCGGGTTCGTGTCGACGCCGCACTTCTCCAAGTGCTACCGCGAATACTTTGGCATTCCGCCGCGTGACGAGCGCGTCGGCTCCAACACCACCCAGCAGGTTGCGATGCTGCCGCTGCCGCAGGCCATCGTGATGTCGCCGCTGTCCGGGCCGATGTCGGCGCTGAGCCAGGCGCGCAACGAGTCGACCTTCGCCAGCGTGCGTCTCTGAAACGAAAGATCGCAGCCTGCGACAGCGCCTTCAGGAAAGGCACTGTCGCAGGCTGCGATCTTTTTCGGTCAGGTATCAGGCGCGGGTCTGTTGATACTGCGCCAGGGCCGGCAGCAACTGCTTGTCGATGGCTTCACGCACGATCGGCTGGATGCTCGCGCTGCTGGTGTACATCTGCTTGACCATGGTGCGCAGCGTGTTGGCCCGCACATCGTCCAGACCGCGCACGGCGCACTCGCAGGCCTGCTGGGCCGTGGAGCCGGACGGTACTTCGAATCCCAACGACTTGAGTTGGCCCAACAGGTCTTCCTGATCGATCAAATCGGCATACATCATGACGCGAATCCTTCTTTGGCAACGGAGGTCGTGGCTCGATTCTGGTAGGCCCGCACAGGCACGGCAAGGGCGATTTGTCGCAGTGTCCACATTGGCTATGAGCATGTCGTTTTCGGCTAACTTGCCGGCCAGGGGAGTGGGCACACTGGACCCAGCTCGCTTCACGAAGGTTTGGTCACCCTCGGCATGGCAGCTCCTCAACAGTACCCTCGCCCCGATCCTGTCACGGCTTGTATCGGGGCTTTTTTTGCCTGTGAATAACGATGACGTGGTCTAGCGCTGAAGCACCAGAATCCGCGACAGCAACTCGTCCCGGTCGATGTAGCAGCCCTGAAAATGCCGGGCCCCGGTGGACGGGTCGAACGCATTGCGCGCATGCAGGGTGCGGCGGTTGTCGAAGCACCACAACTCGCCCGGATTGAGCCGCTGCATCACCCGGAAGCGTGGCTCGCGGGTCATGGCGATGAAGCGTCGATAAGCGCGATACAGCACGGGCATTTGCTCCACGGACGTGTCGAACGCGCCGCGCAGAAAGTTGGCCATGCGGATTTCTGCAACCCGGCCCAAGGCATCGAGGGCGATGATCGGCGCGAGGCAGCGATAGTCGCTGTGGCGGTCCTTGTTGCGAAACTCCACCGGGATCTCGCACAGGGCCTTGAATGATGCGGGATCTTCCTGACGCAACGCTTCGGCAATCGCAAAACCGTCGACGAAAATGCTCTCGCCACCCTCGGCGTCGTTCACCAGGCAATGCAGAAATTGCAGCCCCGGTTGCAGCTCGCGGGTCGGCAGGTCGGTGTGCAATGGCAGGTTGAATGCGGTGTAGGCGTTGCTGTCGGCATCGGCCTTGGATTGCACGTTGAACAGCACACCGAAATTGCTCTCGCGAATGAACGAAATGCGCTCGGCGATCAGCTTCAGCGAGCCGGGTTCGGTGGGCACGCCGCGCACCTGGGTCAGGCCGATATCGCGTACCGCCAGCAACCATTGCAGCAGTGCAGCGTCGTCGTTCATCAGGGCTGAATAATCGAACGCTGGCAGTTGCAGATCACTGCGCCACAGAAAGGCTTTCGGTTTGGCGGCGAGGCGTTCAGCGCGGGACTCGTCGTCATAGGCGTGGGCCCGCAGCCAACCCGCATCGAAGCGGCTGAGGTGGCCGTCCTGCCAGTCGATGCGCAAGCAGCCATCGGTATCGATGTGCGCGGCGGAGGGCGACAGGTCCTGCGCCGCATCGACGATCTCGAATACTTGCTCGCGGGTAACGCTGTAGACGCACTGCGGACACGGGCAGTTGTCCCGCAACCACACGTGGTGGAACGGGCTGACGCGCCCGTCGGCCCATTCGATCAGGACGCGATCCGCCAGGTTCTGTACGCCGTTCAGCGCGCTGATCAACGGATAAGTACGGAAATCGGCAACTGCGGCGGCGGTTTGCATGGCGGCTCCTTGCGATGGATGGATTTACCGGGCTGGGGGCAGGGCGATGACCCGACCGATGTAAGCCGGGGCGGGCAGGTCGGCCTGCTCGGCGACGATGGCTTGCAGGCGGCTCAGAGTGTCCGGGGTGAACGGTGCGGAACGCGGCCCGGCGAGGTCGACGTGGAGCAGCATCTGTTCGTTGCCCGCCAGCTCCTTGTCACCGCCGGCCAGGTGCAGGCTGTGATAGAGGTGCAGGCGTTTCTGGTCGTGGCCGATGATTTGCGTGCGCACTTCGACTTCGGCATCGAGCTTCACTTCGTGCAGGTAGTTGAGGTGCAGTTCGAGGGTGAACAGCGAGTTTCCGCTGGCTTCGCGGTTGTTGCTGTCCATGCCGAGGCGGTCCATCAGGGCATCGGTGGCGTAGCTGAAGATCAGCAGATAGAAGGCATCGCGCAGGTGGCCGTTGTAGTCGACCCAGTCGGGGATGATGCGGGTTTGGTAGGTGGTGAGGGTGGGCATATTTATCTCCGGGCGCGAGCGCTCCCGCGCTTCGCGGGGGAGCGCTCAATCTGCAATTACTCGCTGAAACTCATTCCATGCTTTTCTTTGGTGGTCTTCACCGCCTCAAGCACCGCCAGCAAGCAATCATCACGATAGCGCTCCAGTGCCGAAATACTGTGGCGGCCCAGTTGATCGCTGGTGCCATCCACCACATCGTCGATCAGCTTGTCGGTCAGTTCCGGTGCCGGCAGGTACGTCCACGGCAGCTGGAGCGCCGGACCGAACTGCGACATGAAGTGACGCATGCCGGCATCGCCACCGGCCAGGGTGTAAGTCAGGAACGTACCCATAAACGACCAGCGCAGACCGGCGCCAAAGCGGATCGCATCGTCGATTTCACCGGTGGTCGCCACCCCGTCGTTGACCAGGTGCAGCGCTTCGCGCCACAGCGCTTCGAGCAGGCGGTCGGCGATGAAACCGGGCACTTCCTTGCGCACATGCAGCGGGCGCATGCCGAGGGATTCGTAGACTTTCATCGCCGCTTGAACCGCTTCCGGCGCGGTGTTCTTGCCGCCGACTACTTCCACCAGCGGCAGAAGGTAAACCGGGTTGAACGGGTGGCCGACCACGCAGCGTTCCGGGTGGGTCGAGCTCTCGTAAAACTCGCTCGGCAACAGGCCCGAAGTGCTGGAACCGATCAACGCATTGGGCTTGGCCGCCGCGCTGATTTTACTGTGCAGCTCCAGTTTCAGTTCGAGGCGTTCAGGGGCACTTTCCTGGATGAAATCCGCATCGCGCACGCACTCTTCAATGGTCGCCACAAAGCGCAGGCGATCCTGCGAAGCGCCCGGCGCCAGACCGTTTTTCTCCAGCGCGCCCCAGGCGTTGGCCACGCGCTTGCGCAGCGCCGCTTCGGCACCCGGTGCCGGGTCCCAGGCCACCACGTCGAGGCCGTGGGCGAGGGCGCGGGCGACCCAACCGCTGCCGATGACGCCGCTGCCCAGTGCTGCGAAGGTTTTGATTTCGGTGATAAAGCTCATGGTCACTTCCTGGAATGAGGCAAAAAAAACGGTGGGAGTCAGTTGCCCTCCCACCGGGGGAAAGGGTGATTTCAGCCGCGCTGGGTCAGGCCCATTTTCTTGCGACCTTCAGCCGGGGTCAGCACCCGGGCGCCGAGGCGGCTGAGGATCTCGGTGGCGCGTTCGACCAGTTGGCCGTTGGTCGCCAGCACACCTTTGTCCAGCCACAGGTTGTCCTCCAGGCCTACCCGCACGTTGCCGCCGAGCAGCACCGCTTGCGCGGCCATCGGCATCTGCATCCGGCCGATGCCGAAGCCTGCCCAAACGGCGTCGGCCGGCAGGTTGTCGACCATGGCTTTCATGGTGGTGGTGTCGGCCGGCGCGCCCCACGGGATGCCCAGGCACAGCTGGAACAGCGGATTGTCGAGCAGGCCTTCCTTGATCATCTGTTTGGCGAACCACAGGTGACCGGTGTCGAAAATCTCCAGCTCCGCCTTCACGCCCAGCTCGGTGATGCGCTTGGCGCCGGCACGCAGCTGGGCCGGAGTGGAGACGTAAATGGTGTCGCCGTCGCCGAAGTTCAGGGTGCCGCAATCCAGGGTGCAGATTTCCGGCAGCAGCTCTTCGACGTGGGCCAGACGGGTCAGCGGGCCCACCAGATCGGTGTTCGGACCGAACTCCATCGGGCTCTCGCCCGGGCCGATTTCCAGGTCGCCGCCCATGCCGGCGGTGAGGTTGACGATGATGTCGACGTCGGCTTCGCGGATGCGCTCCATGACTTCGCGGTACAGCGCCACGTCACGGCTGAACTTGCCGGTCTGCGGGTCGCGGACATGGCAGTGCACGACGGTGGCACCGGCCTTGGCCGCTTCCACCGCGGCTGCGGCGATTTGCTTTGGAGTGACCGGCACGTGAGGGCTCTTGGCGGTCGTGTCGCCAGCACCGGTGAGTGCGCAGGTGATGATGACGTCGTGGTTCATGGTGCGTTTTCCTTCAGGCGTGATGGGTCTGTTCGCAGCCCGTGGCGGGCTGCGAAGTGGTTCGTTCGTTGCGGTTTATTTGCTGGTGAGCTGGAGGTTTTCAACCGCCGGTTTGCCATCGAAGGTGGTCACGCCTTCGAGCCAGCGCTGTTTGTCCTGCGGGTGATCCTTGAGCCATTGCTTGGCCGATTCGAAGGCGTCCTTGTGATCGAGCAGCGGCTGCATCATCCGGCTCTCGTCTTCGGCGGTGAACGTCAGGTTGCTCAGCAGGCGACCGACGTTCGGGCATTGTTCGGCGTATTTCGGCGCGGTGACGGTCCACACGGTGGCCATGCCTTCGTTCGGACCGAGGGCGTCGTCGCTGCCGGTCAGATAAGTCATCTGCACATTGACGTTCATCGGGTGTGGCGCCCAGCCGAAGAACACCACGGCTTCCTTGCGGCGCACGGCGCGGTCGACGGCGGCGAGCATGCCGGCTTCACTCGATTCCACGAGCTGGAATTTGCCGAGGCCGAACTGGTTTTTGGCGATCATCGCCTTGATCTGGGTGTTGGCGCCCGAGCCTGGCTCGATGCCGTAGATCTTGCCGCCCAGTTCTTTCTCGAACTTGGCGATGTCGGCGAAGGTTTTCAGGCCCTTGTCCGCCAGATAGGTCGGTACGGCGAGGGTGGCGCGGGCGTCTTTCAGGCTCGGCGCCGGAAGGACTTTGACCTGATTGGCATCGACGAACGGGGTGATGGTCTGGGTCATCAGCGGGTTCCAGTAGCCGAGGAACAGATCCAGACGCTGGTCGCGGATGCCGGCGAAGATGATTTGCTGGGAGGCGCTGGTCTGTTTGGTGCTGTAGCCGAGGCCGTCGAGCAGAACCTGAGTCATGGCGCTGGTGGCGATCACGTCGGTCCAGTTCACTACGCCCATGCGCACGTTCTGGCACGACGCAGGTTCGGCCGCCATGACACTGGCGCTTAAAAACGCGGTACCGCTGAGTGCGAGAACACAGCTGCTGATCAGTCGTTTCATGTCGGGTTCCTCGGCAGGTCGTTATTGTGGGTCCCGGCGTCTGTCGCGCCGGTGATGCCAAGTTACGCAGCAATGCCCCTGTGAAAACGCACTGCGGCGACTGGCTCTTGCACTGTAGCGACCTGTGCTCTTGAACGCCGACGGCAAACGGCGTATCAACGTTGCACGCTACCCGCTGACCGAGTGCGCACCATGTCCCAGGATTTCTACTTTCTGTTGATGCCGGGTTTTTCCGCCATCGGTTTCATCTCCGCGATCGAACCGCTGCGGGTGGCCAACCGCTTTCGCGGCGAGCTGTACCGCTGGCACGTGTTGAGCGCCGATGGCGGGGCGGTGCTGGCGAGCAACGGAATGTCGGTCAACGCCGACGCGGCGCTGGAGCCGCTGAAGAAAGGGGCGACGCTGCTGGTGGTCGCCGGGTTCGAACCGCTGAAGTTCGCCACCTCGGCGCTGGAGCACTGGCTGCGACGCCTGGACAACGAAGGCGTGACCCTCGGCGCCATCGACACTGGCAGCTTCGTCCTCGCCGAGGCCGGCCTGCTCGATGGCCATCGCCTGACCCTGCACTGGGAGGCCATCGATGCCTTCAAGGAATTTTATCCACAGCTCAGCGTCACCCAGGAGCTGTTCGAGATCGACCGTCGGCGCATCACGTCCGCCGGCGGCACCGCTTCCATTGACCTGATGCTCGACCTGATCGCCCAGGCCCACGGCCCGCAACTGGCGATCCAGGTCAGCGAGCAGTTTGTATTGGGGCGGATTCGTCCGCGCAAGGACCACCAGCGCATGGAAGTCGCGACGCGTTACGGCATCAGCAACAAGAAGCTGGTGCATGTGATCGGCGAAATGGAGCAGCACAGCGAACCGCCGCTGACCACTCTGGAACTGGCGGAATCGATCAAGGTGACGCGGCGGCAACTGGAGCGGTTGTTTCGGCTGCATCTGAATGACACGCCGAGCAATTTCTATCTGCGCTTAAGACTCGAGAAGGCCCGGCAGCTGTTGCGCCAGACCGACATGAGCGTGCTCGAAGTCAGCATCGCCTGCGGGTTTGAATCACCGTCGTATTTCACCCGCAGCTACCGGGCCAAGTTTGCCCGGTGTCCACGGGAAGATCGGCGTACTGCTCAGGCCTGAGTTACTTCTTCATCAACGCCGAGCACGCCGCTTTGTAAGCCTCATGCTGATACTTGTTCAGCGTGCCCGGCAGCTCGAAATTGTGCTTCTTGGCCTGGGCATTGATCGTCTGCGGCGACAGCAGCGTCACCTCGCAACCGTCCAGCAACTGAAACACGCCCTCGATCTTGAACGTGGTCGGCCCGCCGGCAAACTCGCCTTTCTTGCTGCGCTTCTTGATCGCGATTCGATCGATGGCGTTCTCGCGCACGAACGACGCGACCTGCGCGGCAAATAGTTTGACGTTGGCCGCCTCGTCGTCATCGTCCAGGGCGATTTTCTTGGTGTTCAGCGCGACATGGCTCAGCGCCGAGCCGTCGAGGGACGCCACGGCGATGATCGCTTCACTGCCTTTGATTTCGATACCGCAGATGTTCATGTGAATCCCTTGATTGGCTTAAGAGGTGCAGCTTACAGCTCAAGCCCTCACTCCTGACCTATCGACTCCAAAAACTCCGACCGCTCGTCACTCATCCGCGCCACGCAATCATTCTGCGCAATCTTGAACGCCTTGCTGCCGTCCGTCGCCGGGAAGGCTTCGACGGCGCAGTCGGCGTCGCGGGTTTTCAGCCATTGTTGCTGGGCGGTCTTGAGTTTGGCGGTGATGTCGGCCAGTTGCGCGGGATTTTTGCCGTAGGTCGCCTGCATGCGTTCGTTCAGGCTGTTGTAGTTGTCCTTGAGCAGGTCTTCGGCGGTGGTGCGGCTGTAGGTCGAGCATTCCAGGGTCTGGACGTCGTTTTCCACCGCGTCGCACGGGTTGTTGTCGGACTCTTCGGCGGCGTGTACGCCGGTCGCAATCAGTGCCAAAGCCAGGAAGATCGATTTCATTGATGTCGCCGCTCTAATCCAGTGGTGTTTCCAAGATGCGCCAGATTCTGGCTCAAGCTCGCGGGCTTGAACAGGTGGCTGGTCGGACCGGTTGGCGACGCTTTGTCGCGGATTGACGCTTTCGGCAATTCCCCTGTCGTTTTTGCACCCGGCTGGTCGCGCACCGAGGCATATGCTGGCCCCAAAGCGCCGGCAGACGATTCGGCGCATGAATCGCCAATAAGGGGACGCCTGATGAGCCCAGCCGAATTACACGCCGACAGCATCGTTATCGACGGTCTGATCATTGCCAAATGGAACCGCGAGCTGTTCGAAGACATGCGCAAGGGCGGTCTGACGGCGGCCAACTGCACCGTGTCGGTGTGGGAGGGCTTTCAGGCCACGGTCAACAACATCGCCGCCAGCCAGAAACTGATCCGCGAAAACAGCGACCTGGTGATCCCCGTCCGCACCACCGCCGACATCCGCAAGGCCAAGGAGCAGGGCAAGACCGGCATCCTGTTCGGCTTCCAGAACGCCCATGCGTTCGAAGACCAGATCGGCTATGTCGAGGTGTTCAAGCAGCTCGGCGTCGGCATCGTGCAGATGTGCTACAACACCCAGAATCTGGTGGGCACCGGTTGCTACGAACGTGACGGCGGCCTGTCGGGCTTCGGTCGCGAGATCGTCGCCGAGATGAACCGCGTCGGCGTCATGTGCGACCTGTCCCACGTCGGCTCCAAGACCTCCGAGGAAGTCATCCTCGAATCGAAAAAACCGGTCTGCTATTCCCACTGCCTGCCGTCGGGGCTCAAGGAGCACCCACGCAACAAGTCCGATGAAGAGCTTAAGTTCATTGCCGACCACGGCGGTTTCGTCGGCGTGACCATGTTCGCGCCGTTCCTCGCCAAGGGCATCGATTCGACCATCGACGACTACGCCGAAGCCATCGAATACACCATGAACATCGTCGGTGAAGACGCCATCGGCATCGGCACCGACTTCACCCAGGGTCACGGCCAGGACTTCTTCGAATACCTGACCCACGACAAGGGCTACGCCCGCCGTCTGACCAACTTCGGCAAGATCATCAACCCGCTGGGCATCCGTACCGTCGGCGAGTTCCCGAACCTGACCGAAACCCTGCTCAAGCGCGGCCACTCCGAGCGCGTGGTACGCAAGATCATGGGCGAAAACTGGGTCAACGTCTTGAAAGACGTCTGGGGCGAATAAGCCGCCGCTTCCCGAATACTTTCCCCCGGCCGTCCGCGCCGGGGGCAACACCAAAATTTTTCTGGAGTTAAGTTTCCATGGCCAAGATCGCCCCGCAATTGCCAATCGAAGTCGACAGCGAGACCGGTGTCTGGACCTCCGACGCCCTGCCGATGCTGTACGTGCCGCGGCATTTCTTCGTCAACAACCACATGGGCATCGAGGAAGTGCTGGGCGCCGATGCCTATGCCGAAATCCTCTACAAGGCCGGCTACAAATCAGCCTGGCACTGGTGTGAAAAAGAAGCCGAATGCCATGGTCTGGAAGGCGTCGCGGTGTTCGAGCACTACATGAAGCGCCTGTCGCAGCGCGGCTGGGGCCTGTTCAAGATCCAGGACATCGACCTCGACAAAGGCACCGCCAGCGTCAAGCTCGAACACTCGGCGTTCGTCTACGTCTACGGCAAGGTCGGGCGCAAGGTCGACTACATGTTCACCGGCTGGTTTGCCGGGGCGATGGATCAGATCCTCGCCGCTCGTGGCAGCAAGATCCGCACCGTGGCCGAGCAGGTCTACGGTGGCTCCGAAGAAGGCCACGACGACGGCCTGTTCACCGTCAAGCCGTTGTAAGTCGAGGAACCCGCCATGGCTTTCGAAGCAATGTTTCAGCCAATTCAAATTGGCAAACTGACCATCCGCAACCGCGTGCTCAGCACCGCGCACGCCGAGGTCTACGCGACCGACGGCGGCATGACCACCGAGCGGTACGTCAAATACTACGAAGAGAAAGCCAAGGGCGGCATCGGCCTGGCGATCTGTGGCGGTTCGTCCGTGGTGGCGATCGACAGCCCGCAGCAATGGTGGAGTTCGGTGAACCTGTCCACCGACCGGATCATCCCGCACTTCCAGAATCTCGCTGACGCCATGCACAAGCACGGCGCCAAGATCATGATCCAGATTACCCACATGGGCCGTCGCTCCCGTTGGGACGGTTTCCACTGGCCGACCCTGATGTCGCCGTCGGGCATCCGCGAACCGGTGCACCGCGCCACTTGCAAGACCATCGAGCCGGAAGAAATCTGGCGGGTGATCGGCAACTACGCGCAAGCGGCTCGTCGCGCCAAGGCCGGTGGCCTGGACGGCGTCGAACTGTCAGCCGTGCACCAGCACATGATCGACCAGTTCTGGAGCCCTCGCGTCAACAAGCGTACCGACGAATGGGGCGGCACTTTTGAAGGCCGGATGAAGTTCGGTCTGGAAGTGTTGAAAGCGGTGCGTGCCGAGGTCGGTGACGACTTCTGCGTCGGCATGCGCATCTGCGGTGACGAGTTCCACCCCGACGGTCTGTCCCACGAAGACATGAAGCAGATCGCCAAGTATTACGACGACACCGGCATGCTCGATTTCATCGGCGTCGTCGGCTCGGGATGCGACACCCACAACACCCTGGCCAACGTGATTCCGAACATGAGTTACCCGCCGGAGCCGTTCCTGCACCTGGCGGCCGGTATCAAGGAAGTGGTCAAGGTTCCGGTGCTGCACGCGCAGAACATCAAGGACCCGAACCAGGCCACGCGGATTCTGGAGGGCGGTTACGTCGACATGGTCGGCATGACCCGCGCCCACATCGCCGACCCGCACCTGATCGCCAAGATCAAGATGGGCCAGATCGACCAGATCAAACAGTGTGTCGGCGCCAACTACTGTATCGACCGTCAGTACCAAGGTCTGGACGTGCTGTGCATCCAGAACGCCGCGACCTCCCGTGAATACATGGGCGTGCCGCACATCATCGAGAAATCCACCGGGCCGAAACGCAAGGTGGTGATCGTCGGTGCCGGCCCGGCGGGGATGGAAGCTGCCCGTGTGGCAGCCGAACGTGGCCACGACGTGACCCTGTTCGAGAAAAAAGAATTCATCGGCGGCCAGATCACGACGGCTTCGAAAGCGCCGCAGCGTGACCAGATCGCCGGTATCACCCGCTGGTTCCAACTGGAGCTGGCGCGGCTGAAAGTCGACCTGCGTCTGGGCACGGCGGCGGACGCCGACACCATCATGGACCTGCGTCCGGACATCGTGGTGCTGGCCGTTGGCGGGCATCCGTATCTGGAACAGAACGAACACTGGGGCGCCGCCGAAGGGCTGGTGGTCAGCAGCTGGGACGTGCTCGACGGCAAGGTCGCGCCGGGCAAGAACGTGCTGGTCTACGACACCATTTGCGAGTTCACCGGGATGTCGGTGGCCGACTTCCTCGCCGACAAGGGCAGCCAGGTCGAGATCGTCACCGACGACATCAAGCCGGGCGTGGCCATCGGCGGTACATCGTTCCCGACCTACTACCGCAGCATGTACCCGAAAGAAGTGATCATGACCGGCGACATGATGCTGGAGAAGGTCTACCGCGAAGGCGACAAACTCGTCGCCGTGCTGGAGAACGAATACACCGGCGCCAAAGAGGAGCGGGTGGTGGATCAGGTGGTCGTCGAGAACGGCGTGCGCCCGGACGAAGAGATCTACTACGCCCTCAAGGACGGCTCGCGCAACAAGGGCCAGATCGATGTCGAGGCGCTGTTCGCGATCCAGCCGCAACCTTCGTTGAGCAGCAATGGCGACGGTTACCTGCTGTTCCGCATCGGTGACTGCGTGGCGCAGCGTAATACCCACGCTGCGATCTATGACGCCCTGCGGTTGTGCAAAGACTTCTAAAGGTTTGCACATGACCCTGTGGGAGCGGGCTTGCCCGCGAATGCATTCTGTCAGTCACCGCTGCATCGACTGACCCGGCGCATTCGCGAGCAGGCTCGCTCCCACAGGAACACGCCGAACGTGTTTCTCCAGGCTGTACTGGTGGGAGCTTCACCATGTTGAACACCCTTCTTCCAATCCTGTTGTTCGCAGCCCTGGCCCTTGCGGTGCTGGGTGCGTTGCGGCGGGTGGCCATGTGGCGCCGGGGCCGGGCCTCGAAGGTCGACCTGATCGGCGGCCTGTTCGCCATGCCCAAGCGTTACATGGTCGATCTGCACCACGTGGTGGCGCGGGACAAATACATCGCCAACACCCACGTGGCCACGGCGGGCGGCGCGGTGGCGTCCATCGTGCTGGCGATTCTGGTGCACGGTTTCGGCCTGCATAACCGCATCCTCGGCTACGCGTTGCTGCTGATGACGGCGGTGATGTTCGTCGGGGCGATCTTCGTTTACCGGCGTCGGCTCAACCCGCCGTCGCGGCTGTCGAAAGGCCCGTGGATGCGCCTGCCGAAAAGCCTGCTGGCGTTCTCGGCCTCGTTCTTCCTGGTGACCTTGCCGGTGGCGGGGATCCTGCCGGAGAACTTCGGCGGCTGGGTGCTGGCGGCGATTCTCGGGGTCGGTGTGTTGTGGGGCGTGTCGGAGCTGTTCTTCGGCATGACCTGGGGCGGCCCGATGAAACACGCCTTCGCCGGTGCGTTGCACCTGGCCTGGCACCGTCGCGCTGAGCGTTTTGGTGGTGGCCGTTCCACCGGTTTGAAACCGCTGGATCTGAATGATCCGACCGCGCCGCTGGGCGTGGAAAAACCCAAGGATTTCACCTGGAACCAGTTGCTCGGTTTCGACGCCTGTGTGCAGTGCGGCAAGTGCGAAGCGGCGTGCCCGGCGTTCGCAGCCGGCCAGCCGCTGAACCCGAAAAAACTGATTCAGGACATGGTCGTCGGCCTTGCCGGCGGCACCGATGCCCAGTTCGCCGGCAGCCCTTATCCGGGCAAAGCGGTGGGCGAACACTCAGGCAATCCGCATCAACCGATCGTCAACGGTCTGGTGGATGCCGAAACCCTGTGGTCGTGCACCACTTGCCGCGCCTGCGTCGAAGAATGCCCGATGATGATCGAGCACGTCGATGCCATCGTCGACATGCGTCGTCACCTGACCCTGGAAAAAGGCGCGACGCCAAACAAGGGCGCCGAAGTCCTGGAAAATCTGATCGCCACCGACAACCCTGGCGGTTTCGCTCCGGGCGGGCGGATGAACTGGGCGGCGGACCTGAACCTCAATCTGCTTAGCGAGAAAAAATCCACCGACGTGCTGTTCTGGGTCGGCGACGGCGCCTTCGACATGCGCAATCAGCGCACCTTGCGTGCCTTCGTCAAAGTGCTGAAAGCGGCCAAGGTCGACTTCGCGGTGCTCGGGCTGGAAGAGCGCGACAGCGGCGATGTGGCCCGACGTCTTGGTGATGAGGCGACTTTCCAGTTGCTCGCCAAACGCAATATCCAGACCCTGGCCAAATACAGCTTCAACCGCATCGTCACCTGCGACCCGCACAGTTTCCATGTGCTGAAAAACGAGTACGGCGCCTTCGATGGCAACTACCTCGTGCAGCACCACAGCACTTATCTGGCGGAAATCATCCAGGCCGGTGCGCTGAACCTCGGTCAGCACAAAGGCAACAGCGTGACCTATCACGATCCGTGCTACCTCGGTCGCTACAACGGCGAGTACGAGGCACCGCGCGAAGTGTTGCGCGCCCTCGGTATCGAGGTGAAAGAGATGCAACGTTCCGGCTTCCGTTCGCGCTGCTGCGGCGGCGGTGGCGGGGCGCCGATCACCGACATTCCGGGCAAGCAGCGGATTCCCGACATGCGCATGGAAGACATCCGCGAGACCGGCGCCGAGCTGGTGGCCGTGGGTTGTCCACAGTGCACGGCGATGCTCGAAGGTGTGGTCGAACCGCGTCCGCTGATCAAGGACATCGCCGAACTGGTGGCCGACGCGCTGCTCGAAGACGCTGCGCCGAACAAGCCTGCCACCCCGGCCAAACGTGAACCTGCGGAGGCCCACTGATGAGCGACATTATCCGCCGCGACCCCCGCGCCGAATGGATCGCACGTAACCGCCTGCATCCGTTGCACGCGGCCATGCAACCGGCGCAACACAGCTGGATGGGGCCCAACGGGATCATCCGCAAGAACCTGCACGGCATCGGCTTTATCGGGCCGAACGGCATCAAGCGCATCGACCGCAGCGGCGCCCAGCAGGGTGGGGCGGTCAAGCGTTCGGCAGCGGTCGAAGTGCAATTGCCGCTGCATCAAGTGCCGGCCCCGGCGTTCTACATCAGCGTGGTGCCGGACATGGTCGGCGGCCGCTTGAGCAGCCATGACCGCGACCTGCTCGGCCTGGCTCATCAACTGGCCGGCAGCGATGGCGCAGTGCTGGCGGTGGTGTTCGGCGAGCACAAGGAAAACGCTTTCGCCACGGCGGGCGTTGACCGCTTGCTGGTGCTGGAAGGCGAAGAATTCAGCGGTTATGCACCGGAACAACGGATCCAGGGCCTGCGGGCTGTGGATAACCAGTTCAACCCGCGTCACTGGCTGCTGCCGGACAGCCGCAGCGGTGGCGGCGAACTCGGCCGGCGCTTTGCCGCTGCACTGGGTGAGCGCCCGGCCACACGGGTGTGGCAGGTCAAGGATCAGGAGTGCATCGGCCGCGCCGGTGCCGGGTTGCAGGATCTTGCCCGTCCGGTTGCACGGCTGATTCTGGCGTCCGCCGAATGCGCCGAACCGGTCAGCGAAACCCGTCACGAAGCGCTGCCGGTTGAGTTATCCACACCCGTGGCGCGCAGCCTGTCGCGAATCGAGGATCTGGGCGCCGTGGCGGTGGACCCGGCGGCGATTCCGATGGCCGAAGCCGAGTTCATCTTCTCCGGTGGCAACGGGGTCAAGGATTGGGAGCTTTTCCACAGGACCGCCGCCGCACTTGGCGCCACCGAAGGCGCCTCGCGGGTGGCCGTGGACGACGGCTTCATGACCCGCGACCGTCAGGTCGGCGCGTCCGGCACCTGGGTCACCGCACGGGTATACGTGGCCGTAGGGATTTCCGGGGCGATCCAGCACCTGCAGGGCATCGGCGCCTGCGACAAGGTGGTGGCGATCAACCTCGATCCGGGCTGCGACATGATCAAGCGTGCCGACCTGTCGGTGATCGGCGAAAGCGCGGAAATTCTTCAGGCCTTGATCGCGGCGGTAGAGGCTTACCGCAACGAAGCCAAGCGCGATGCGGCTTAAGGAACGGTTATGAGCACAAAGATCATCAGTCTGGTTTCAATCGGCGCCCACCCGACCTCGGGCCGCCCGCGTCGTGCCGAACAGGATGCACGGGCGGTGGAACTCGGCTTGCAACTGGCTGGGGATAACCTGCAAGTGCTGCATGCCGGGGACATTGGCGAACCTGCGCTGCGCGCCTATCTGGGCATGGGGCTGGAGCAGATGCATGTGCTGGAACAACCGGCCGGTGCGGATGCGTTGCCGGCGTTGACCGACTATTTGCGGGATGCCGGGGCTCAGGTCGTGTTGACTGGCAGCCAGGCGGAAACCGGTGAAGGTTCGGGGATGCTGCCGTTCCTGCTGGCCGAAGGGCTGGGCTGGCCGCTGGTGGTGGGGCTGGCGCAGGTCGAGTCGATCAGCGACGGCTCGGCACTGGTGTTGCAGGCGTTGCCCCGTGGGCAGCGGCGCCGGTTGAAGGTACGTCTGCCGTTTCTCGCGACTGTGGATAACGCCGCGCCCAAGCCTCGGCAGAGTGCTTACGGCCCGGCGCGGCGTGGGGTTCTCCAGGCAAAAGACGTGGAAGTGGTGGACGACGAATTGCTCGCGGTGTCGACCCTGCAACCGGCCAAGCCACGGCCGAAACGGTTGAAGGTGATCAAGGCCAAGAGCGGGGCGGACCGGATGAAGGCGGCGACGGCCAAGGCCAGTGGGGGTGGGGGGCAGGTGCTCAAGGGCGTGACTGCCGAGGCAGGTGCCGAAGCTATCCTCAAACTGCTGATCGAAGAAGGTGTTGTCCGCTAGAGCCCTGCATTTGACCCTCTTCCTTCGGAAGAGGGTTTTTACCCACAATCCCTGTTGGCTGATCTGTGGATAACGTGTTCGCCCATCCCTGAACCCCACGCCAACCAAGCCCTCCAGCCCGAAGATCAAAAAACAACCAGCCTAACTCGCGGTTTTTTCGAGCTTTTTTCCCAGGATAACTCCCCAAGTTGCCCCCAATCTCTGTTGGCGCTTCTGTGGATAAGATGTTCGCTATCCGCTGTAAGCCATATAAACCGTGGCTTGCGAAGAGTTGATCGAAAAACGATCAATTCAGCCTTTTGACTCGCCAGACCTCGCGCAAACCGCGATTTATCAAGGCCTTCAGCGCTTTTCCACAGCGCCCGCCAAGTTACCCCCGAAGTCTGTTGGCGCTTCTGTGGATAAGGTGTTCGCCATCCCTTGCGAGCCACGCAATCCGCGACTTGCAGGCTTGTGATCAAAAAACACTCAATCGTTGCTGAAAACCCTGCTTCTGGATAAGTCACGGTTTTTCTTCACGAATTCGTCGATATTTTCAGAAGCCATCCACAGTTGTCCCCATTTGCTGTGGGTGGCTATGTGGATAACTTGTTCGCCAAACCCTGCGAGCCCCGCCGGCTATAGTCCAAACGGTAATTGATCAGATTTCATACAGTTCTAAAGCGCTGCCTTGACTTCAAACCGGCCGCTGTCTTCACTCCAATGGCACAAGGACCGCCGTCACTTATCCACATCTGGTTCAGGGAGAACGCGTGATGGATACCCAGCCACATCGCTCACCCCTCAAACCCCGCTTGCTGTCAGCCCCGAAGCCGCGCACGCGCACCTTGCGCCGTGCCGCCAATCAGCATGCCCGTCTATAGCGCCTGAATCCTGCCACGCCGTTGTACTGCCGCCGGGCCTGCCCGGGGGCCAGGTGCCCGTTCGCCCATTGATTGCAGGCAACCGCAGAGTTGCCCCATCTGCCTGAGAGAGGAATCACCTCATGACACGGATCGCAACGCCCATCAGCGACATCAAGGAACACTACGACGTGATCGTCATCGGCTCCGGGTACGGCGGCGGCATTGCCGCTTCGCGCCTGTCTCGGGCCGGCAAGAAGGTGTGCCTGCTGGAGCGCGGTCGGGAAATCCAGCCCGGCGAATACCCCAACACCATGATCGCTGCGACCGAAGAGCTGCAGGTGCACGATCCGGACGGCCACATCGGCTCGCGCACCGGGTTGTTCGATCTGCACGTCAACGCGCAGCAGAACGTAGTGGTCGGCTGTGGCCTCGGTGGCACGTCGTTGATCAATGCCAACGTTTCGCTGGAGCCGACAGCCGATGTGTTCAAGGATCCACGCTGGCCGTTGGCGGTGCGCGAGGACCAGGATGGTTTGCTCAAGGCCGGTTACGAAAAAGCCCGGGAGATGCTCAAACCCAACCCTTATCCGGACAGCGCACCGAACCTGCCCAAGCTCGATGCCAACAAACAGTCCGCGGACTTCCTCAAGCAAGGCGCGAACTTCTACAAGCCGCCGATCAACGTGACCTTCGACAAACTGCCGAACAACCTCAACCACGTCGGCGTCGAGCAACTGCCGTGCAACCACTGCGGTGACTGCGTTTCAGGCTGTAACAACAAGGCCAAAAACACCACGCTGATGAACTATCTGCCGGACGCCACCAATCACGGCGCGGAGATTTTCTGCCAGGCCCAGGTGCGGCATCTGGAACGCGACAGTGATGGCTGGATCGTGCACTTCCAGTACCTCGACAGTGGTCGCGAGAAGTTCGACGCGCCAACGCTGTTCGTGAAGGCCGACATTGTCGTGGTATCCGCCGGCACTCTTGGTTCCACCGAGATTCTGCTGCGCTCGCGGGACAAGGGCCTGGCGATGTCCGGCCAGCTCGGCGAGAACATGAGCGGCAACGGTGACATCCTCGGCTTCGGCCACAACTGCGAGCAGACCATCAACGGCATCGGTTTCGGTACGCACTCGGCCAAGGAGATGAAACCGGTCGGCCCGTGCATCACCTCGATCATCGACATGCGCAACGAGGGTGATCGCAGCAGCCGTATGGTCATCGAGGAAGGCTCGATCCCCGGCGCCCTCGGGCGGCCGATGGTGCCGGCGATGGCCGGGTTCGCCGAGATGATCGGGGTGCCCACCGACGACAGTTTCAGCGGCAAGGTGAAGTACAAGGAGCGCGAAGCCGAAAGCTTCCTGCGCGGCCCTTACTACGGCGCGCTGCACAACATGCAGACTTACCTGATCATGAGCCACGACAGCGGCCAGGGGCGGATGGTCCTCGACAGCAAGGATCAACTGCGCATCGACTGGCCGGGCGTCGGCGAGCAGGAAAACTTCAAGATCGGCAACGAACGCCTGCACCAGAGCACCAAGGCACTGGGCGGGATCTGGGTCGAGAATCCGATCTGGACCAAATTGCTTAAGCACAGCATCGTCTCGGTGCATCCGCTGGGCGGTTGCGTGATGGGCGAAGACGCCGCGCAAGGCGTGGTCAACCACAAGGGCCAGGTGTTTAGCGGCGCCAGTGGCACCGATGTCTACGCCAACCTGTACGTGACCGACGGCGCGGTGATTCCGACCTCACTGGCGGTCAACCCGCTGCTGACCATCTCCGCCGTCAGCGAGCGCAACATGGGCCTGCTGGCCGCCGACCGTGGCTGGAAAATCGATTACACATTGCCCTCGGCACCGCGCAAACAACCGGTGCCACCGACCCTCGGTGTACAGTTCACCGAGACCATGAAAGGCTACTTCTCCCGGGCCTTCACCGCTGCGCA
The DNA here is from genome assembly GCF_003352185.1 of Pseudomonas kribbensis. GTDB lineage: Bacteria > Pseudomonadota > Gammaproteobacteria > Pseudomonadales > Pseudomonadaceae > Aquipseudomonas > Aquipseudomonas kribbensis. Next base: position 5,806,333 of record NZ_CP029608.1, on the reverse strand, counting down.
GAGCACCGATCTCAAGGTCTACGAAGCGGCGGCCAAACGTGGCGAGGCAGACAACTCGCCGATCGATTTCACCCTGACCATCACCGCCAACGACCTCAACCGGATGATCAAGGAGCCGGAGCACGCCGCAACCATCGTCGGCACGGTGATCGCCCCGGCCCTGTCGCCGCAGCCGCTGACCGCCAGCAACGGCGTGTTCAACCTGTTCGAGCAATTCGAGCAGCAGGTCGACACACGCCACATGAAATACGACATGAAACTGACCGCCGAGGACGGCAACGACTATTTCTTCAGCGCCTTCAAAACCGTGCCGGAAGACAACGGCGTGCTGAACATCTGGCATGACACCAGCACCCTCTACGTCACGCTGTATCGCGGGCCGGACAAGTCCGGCGAAGTCATCGGCTCGGGTGTGATGCACATCAAACCGGCGGATTTCGCCAAGCAGATGACCACCATGAAGGTCCTCAACGCGCGCAACGAGCGTGAGCGCATTGAAGGGCTGGCGCGGTTCGGCAAGTTCTTCGCCGGGATCCTCTGGGAGAGTTACGGCGGGGTGTTTGCCGGCGACAAATACTTCAACCCCGACGCGCCGCCACGCTTGAAACGGCCGCTGGATGCGCCGACGCCGGATGTGCATTTCTTCCCCACCGAGGACGGCGTGGAACTGCGCCTGAGCCGCTATCAGGCCGGCAGCAAAGGCCCGGTGATGCTGGTGCACGGGTTGGGTGTGGGCTCGAACATCTTTTCCACCGACACCATCCAGACCAACCTGCTGGAGTTTCTCTGCAAGCATGATTACGACGTGTGGCTGCTGGATTTCCGGGTGAGCATCCTGCTGCCGGCGAGCAAGAAGGAATGGAACGGCGACCAGATCGCCCAGTACGACTTCAAGGCTGCCATCGGGCAGATCCAGCAGCAGACCGGCGCGAAGGACGTGCAGTGTGTGGTGCATTGCTACGGCGCGACGACGTTCTTCATGTCGTTGCTCGCCGGTTTGCAGGGCGTGCGCTCGGTAGTCTGCTCGCAAATTGCCGCTGATACGGTGGTCGCGACGGCGACGGGGCTGAAGGCCGGTCTGCACCTGCCGGGGATGCTCGACGCCATTGGCATCAAATCCATGACCGCCTACGCCGACAGCAAGGAAAACTGGTTCAACCGCCTCTACGACAAGGCCCTCAACGGCTACGCGCGGATCGAAGCCCAGGGTTATTGCACCAACCCGGTGTGCCACCGCATCACCTTCATGTACGCCTCGCTGTACCGCCACGACACCCTCAACGAGACGCTGCACGACAACCTGCACGAACTGTTCGGCGAGTCGAACATCGAGACGTTCGAGCATCTGGCGCTGATCGTGCGCAAAGGGCATCTGGTGGACTTCAAGGGCAACGATGTGTACATGCCGCACTTCGACCGGCTGACCATGCCGATCTGCTTCATCAGCGGCGCGGAGAACCAGTGCTATTTGCCGGAGAGCACGCTCAAGACCTATCAGCGGGTTTGCGAGAAGCATGGGCCGGAGCGCTATAGCCGGCATGTGGTGCCGGGCTATGGCCACATCGATTGCATGTTCGGCAAGAACGCAGTGGTCGATGTGTATCCGATCATCCTTGAACACCTGGAGAAAACGGCCCTCGGTTGACTTGCAACCGGGTCGACCGCAATCGCGAGCAGGCTCGCTCCCACATTGGAATGCGGTGCGCATTTGTGGGAGCTGGCCTGCCAGCGATGGCGGGGTATCAGGCACTACACCTCTCCGGTCTGCACAAGGAAATGGATGACATGGACAGCTACATCCGTTGGTTTCAACGTTTCATCTGGCTCGGCATTGCGATGAACATGGTGTTTGCGATCCCGGCGCTGTTCGCGCCGGGGTTGCTGACATCGGTGGTCGGCCTGCCGCCGCAACTCTCCGACCCGTGGCTGGAAAACGCCGGGATGCTGCTGGTGGGCATCAGCGTGTTCTACATGCCGTCGGGCTTCAACGCGCCGCGCTACGTGGTGCATTCCTGGCTGTGCGTGCTGACGCGGCTGATCGCCGTGGCGTTCTGGATCTACCTGATCGACACCAGCAGCCAGGGCTCGGTGTTCGTGCCGATGCTGATGGGCGACCTGAGCTTTTTCCTGATCCTCGGCATCCTGCTGTACCTCGGCACCACCCCTGAAAACCGTCCGCTGGCGCTGCTCTGTGACGGCTGGCGCGAATGGCGGGCGGCGTGGGCGCGGCATTGGCAAAGTCATGCGTTCAAGGTCGGTACGCTGGTGGTGGTCGCGCTGCTGGCGTTCATCGGCTACCAGACCTGGTATCAGATGCTGCGGGTGGTGCCGGAGCAGGAATATGCCTCCGACGAAGATCACTACAAATACGCCGCCATTGGCCTGGGCATCGAAGCGCGGATTCCGTATTACCTGTTCTCCGTGCTGCCGCAGATGTGCCCGGAGAAGATGCCGAAACCCGGCGGCTGGGAAGTCTTCGGATTCCTGTTCGAGAACGGCAAGGATCTGCCCATCGGCATGGCCAAGCGACAGATCGGCTACCCGACCGTCGAGCCGAACTGCGCGCTGTGTCATACCGGCTCCTACCGGGCGAATGCCAGCGACGTTGCGGTCAATGTGCCGAGTGCACCGGCCAACACCCTGCAACTGCAGGCTTTCCAGTGGTTCGCCTACGATTGCGCCAGCGACCCGAAATTCACCACCGACGCGGTGATGGCGGCGATCAACAGCAAGTTCCAGCTCGGCTTCTTCGAGCGGCTCTACAACCGTTACCTGATCATCCCGATGGCCAAGACCGCGCTGCTTAAACAGAAGCAGGCCTACGCCTGGCAGAAATTGCGTCCGCCGCAGGGGCCGGGGCGTACCGACACCTTCAACCCGACGAAAATGGTGGTGTTCGGCTTCCCGGATGACTCGACCATCGGCACCGTCGACCTGCCGCAAGTGTGGAACCAGAAACCCCGGGAATCGATGTACCTGCACTGGGACGGCAATAACAACAAGATCCACGAGCGCAACTACGCCGCCGCGATGGCGGTGGGTGCTACGCCGGAATCGGTCCTGCCGCCGAGTTTCAACCGCGTGACCAACTGGCTGCTCGGACACAAGGCACCCGCGTGGCCGTGGGCGCTGGATCAGGCCAAAGTCGCCCAGGGCAAACCGATCTGGGAAGCCAATTGCGCCGGTTGCCACGACTTCGGTCGCGCCGACACCGGGCAGGTCACCACCAACATCGACCAGCTCGGCACCGATCCGCATCGCCTCGACTCGTTCACCACCGGGCTGGTGGCGGCGTTCCACACCTTCAAGAAGCCGCCGTTCGATTTCGGCGCCTACCGCAAGACCCAGAGCTACAGCAACACGCCCACCGACGGCATCTGGTTGCGCGCGCCGTATCTGCACAACGGTTCGGTGCCGACCCTGTGGGACTTGCTGCAACCACCGGAAAAACGTCCGCAGGTGTTCATCACCGGCTCCGATGTCTACGACCCGGTCAACGTCGGCTTCGTGACCAGCGGCGCGCAGGCGAAGGCCTCGGCAGACTTCACGTACGACACACGCCTGGAGGGCAATCACAACAGCGGTCACCTGTATGGCACGACGCTGTCGGACGACGACAAGCGCGCGCTGATCGAATTCATGAAAACCCTGTGAACCCTTACGGATAGAGGATTACGCCATGTCAGCGGTCGGTAACCTGAAGCATGAATACGACAAGGTCAAAGTACGTCTGCACGGCCTGATCACGCGAGTGGAAATGGCCTGGATGAAGCTCATCAGCGAACTGGAACCCGAAGAGTTCCAGGCCATCATCAAGCTGCTCCAGCGTGGTCACGATCAGGCGCAGTACGTGCTGAAAAACGGCGAGTTGCCGGATGACGAGCCGGCCGTGCCGTGGGAGTTGTCCCACGGGTTGTCGATCCTGCGCATCGGCAACGCAACGCCGTTGCCGCAGTCCCCTGATCAACTGCAAACCAAAGTACTCAAGGACGGCACGCTGCTTGGCTGTCGCAAGTGGGAACTGCTGGATCTGCTGTGGAGCGAGGCGCTGCTCAAGTGGATCGAAAACCTGCGCCATCACGCGACCTTCGGCACGGACCCGGCGCTGGTGACCATGGATCGCGAAGTGACGTTGGCGATTGCCGGCGACTGGGGCACCGGGCCGTTCAACAGCCATGCGCCGGCGGTGTCGGTGGCCAACCAGATGCAACTGGCCAATGCCGACTTCACCATTCACCTGGGGGATGTCTATTACGCGGGCACTCACTCTCAGGAAGACACCGACATGTCCGGCTGGCCGATGGGCACCCACGGCTCGTTCACCCTCAATTCCAACCATGAGATGTACAGCGGCGCCCACGGTTACTTCAAGGAACTGGCCGCGCGGTTTCCGGGGCAGCAGGGCACCAGCTACTTTGCCCTGATCAACGACGACTGGCTGATTGTCGGGCTGGACACGGCCTATGCCTCGGACGTGTTGAACCTGTACATGGACGGCACGCTGAACGAACCGCAAATTGCTTGGATGAAGGGCTTGCCCAAACGCAAAAAACTGATGGTGCTCAGTCATCATCAGGGCTTCGATATCACCGGGCACAACAAGACTGCGCTGTATCAACCGGTGTGCGATGCACTGGGGCGCGAGCCGGATTACTGGTACTGGGGGCATCTGCACAACGGCATCGTCTATGCGACCCAGGGCGGTTTGCATGCGCGCTGCGCCGGGCACGGAGCGATTCCCTATGGCACCACCAGCGAGTTGAACGGGCATCCGCGGATACTGTTTTCCGAGACCCAGGACGCGAAGGATCCGGACTATCCGCTAAGGGTTTTGAACGGTTACGCGAAAATCAGGTTGGTGGGGGAGGAGATTTTCGAGGAGTTTATTGGCGAGGATGGATCGGTGAGGTGGAAAAGCTAGCTGCGAGCTACAAGCTACAAGCGGCGAGCTACAAGCCTTCTTGCCGCTTGTAGCTCGCCTCTTTTAGCTGCTTTTTATCCTTGGACTGGCACGCCTTTGAGGTACGGAGCAGGCTCGGCCCCGAGGTTGCTCAACATGCGCTCGCTGTACCAGTCGACGAAGTTGACCACGCCAAATTCATAGGTTTTGGAGTACGGCCCCGGCTGGTACGCGGTGGAGTTGATCCCGCGCTGGTTTTCTTCGGCCAGGCGACGGTCCTGATCGTTGGTCGCGTCCCACACCTTGCGCATGCGCTCGACGTCGTAATCCACGCCTTCCACGGCATCCTTGTGCACGATCCACTTGGTGGTGACCATGGTTTCCTGGGCGCTGATCGGCCACACGGTGAACACGATGATGTGGTCGCCCATGCAGTGGTTCCACGAGTGCGGCAGGTGCAGGATGCGCATCGAGCCCAGGTCCGGGTTCTTGATCCGGCCCATCAGCTTGGCGCAGCCCTGTTTGCCGTCCATGGTCATCGACACGGTGCCCTTGAGCAGCGGCATGCGCACGATGCGGTTGCGCAGGCCGAAACTGGCGTGGGCGTAAGGGATCTTTTCGGCTTCCCACGCGGCAGCAGACGCGGCGACGTGGTCCTTGAATGCCTGGTCGGCGCGCGGGTCGGTGACGTCGTCCCACTCCAGCAGGGTTTTCAGCAATTCCGGGTGCGAACCGTTGCAGTGGTAGCACTCGCGGTTGTTTTCCAGCACCAGTTTCCAGTTGGCCTTTTCCATCAAGGTGGTGGTAATCGCCACCTTGGTGTTCTCCATGTCGTAGGGTTCCATGTAGTGGTTCAGGGTCGACAGGAAGTCATCGATGGCCGGCGGGTTCTCCGCCAGGCTGATGAAGATGTAGCCGCCGGCCGTCTTCACGTTCACCGGTTTGAGGCCGTACTGCTTCATGTCGAAGTCGGCGCCCATTTCGGTGCCGGCGAACAGCAGACGACCGTCCAGTTCGTAGGTCCACTGGTGGTAGTGACAGACCAGTTTGGCGACCTTGCCCTTGTCGCTGGTGCACAGGCGCGAGCCACGGTGGCGGCAGACGTTGTGGAACGCGTGCACCACGCCTTCGGCGCCGCGAATGACGATGATCGGGTTCTTGCCGATCTGCAGGGTGATGTAGTTGCCCTTGGCCGGGATCTCGCAGGTCATGCCGGCGATCAACCACTCTTTCTGGAAGATCTCCTGCATGTCGATATCGAACAGGCGCTCGTCACTGTAGAACGGTTGCGGCAGCGAATAGGTGCGCTCGCGTTCCTGCAGCATTTGCGCGGTGGCCTTGCGTGCGGGTTCCAGCAGGTCGCCCAGGCTGAGTTTTGCGGTGTCCATCGATGAATTCCTCAAGGCCATCTGCGTGGCCGCGAAAGTGGCTGATCGGGTGTGCGGCTTAAGGGTGCAACGCAAGGTGTAAAGAATCTGTTTGTGTTGGGGCGAGTGTGGGGCCGGCGCAGGCAAGAACCTTATCCATGGGCGACATGGTGCAATCTGTTCCCGACGCGCAACCCCCGGTGGTTGGGGGCTGGTCGCGATAAGTATGTGAATGTCGCGGATAGGTAAACGGGCCGTTCGCGCTATACGCAGAATCGCCACATGAAGGCCGACAGTCGGCCGTGGAGAACAGCATGTCGAACAGCTTCCTGAATCCGGTCACCACCCAGACCTGGGCCAATGGCCGACACATCGTCCGTTGCGTCAAAGTCATCCAGGAAACCTGGGACGTGCGCACCTTCTGTTTCATGGCCGACCAGCCGATCCTGTTCTTCTTCAAGCCCGGGCAGTTCGTGACCCTGGAGCTGGAAATCGAAGGCCAGCCGATCATGCGTTCGTACACCATCTCCAGCTCGCCGTCGGTGCCATACAGCTTTTCGGTGACCATCAAGCGGGTGCCGGGGGGCAAGGTGTCCAACTGGCTGCACGACACGCTGCACGAAGGCCAGGAACTGGCGGTGCACGGCCCGGTCGGGCTGTTCAACGCCATCGACTTCCCGAGCCCGAAAGTGCTGTACCTCAGCGGCGGTGTCGGCATTACGCCAGTGATGTCCATGGCGCGCTGGTTCTACGACACCAACGGCAACGTCGACATGACGTTCATCCACAGCGCCCGCTCACCGAAAGACATCATTTACCACCGCGAGCTGGAACACATGGCGTCGCGGATCGACAACTTCAGCCTGCACCTGATCTGCGAGAAACACGGGCTGGGCGAGCCGTGGGCCGGCTATCGCGGCTACCTGAATCACAAGATGCTGGAACTGATGGTGCCGGACTTCCTCGAGCGCGAAGTGTTCTGCTGCGGCCCGACGCCGTACATGACGGCGGTCAAGCGTCTGCTGGAAAACGCCGGCTACGACATGAAGCGCTACCACGAGGAATCCTTTGGCGCCACGCCACCGGAAGCCCGCGCCGACGCGGTTGAACAGGCCGAACAGGCCGCCGAAGCACCGGAAATCCCGGTGGCGGATCTGCACCTGGTGGAGTTCACCTCGTCGGACAAGAGCATTCGCGTGGCCCCGGGCGAGACTGTGCATGCGGCAGCGGCCAAGGTCGGCCTGATGATCCCGAAAGCCTGCGGCATGGGGATCTGCGGGACGTGCAAGGTGCTCAAGCTGGGCGGCGAGGTGGAGATGGATCACAACGGCGGGATTACCGAGGACGACGAGGCGGAGGGGTACATTCTTTCTTGCTGCAGCGTGCCGAAGGGGGATGTGCGGATCGAGTACTGATGCAGGCATAAACCCTGTGGGAGCGAGCTCGTTCCCACAGGGTTTGTCGTTCAGTCGACAAACAAATCCGTCATCAACTTCGCATCACTCCCCGGTTCAAAGCGGTAATGATCGAACTCGGTCACGCCGCTCTCCCGCAAGATCTCCTCATCGATCAACAACCGCCCGGTAATCCGCCGTCCGCTGCTGCCCAGAATCACATGCGCCGCATCCGCCATGATCTGCGGCGTGCGCGCATGCTTGAACGACTCCCGGTTGCCCAGCTGAAACTCGATCGCCGCCGTGGCGATCATGGTCTGCGGCCACAGCGAATTGACACTGATCCCGTAGTTGGCGAATTCCTCGCTCATGCCCACAGTCAGCATGCTCATGCCGTACTTGGTTACGGTATAGGGGCTGTATTGCGCGAACCATTTATTGGCCATGTTCAACGGCGGTGACAGGTTGAGAATGTGTCCGGAGGACTTTTTCAAATAGGGCAAGGCCGCCTGGCTGCACAGCAGCACCGCGCGGGTGTTGATCTGGTGCATCAGGTCGAAGCGCTTGAGTTCGATGTGTTGCACACCGGTCAACTTGATCGCCCCGGCGTTGTTCACCAGTGCGTCGATCCCGCCGAAGTGTTCGTTGGCCTGAGCCAGCGCCTGACGCACGGCCTCTTCCTCGCGCACATCCAGTTGCAGGGCCAAAGCCTTGCCGCCGGCCGCTTCGACTTCCGCCGCGACACTGTGGATGGTGCCGGGCAACTTGGCGTGGGGTTCGGCGCTCTTGGCGGCGATCACGATATTGGCCCCGTCCCGCGCAGCCCGCAGCGCAATCTCGCGCCCGATGCCACGGCTGGCGCCAGTGATGAACAAGGTTTTGCCTTTTAGCGACATGCGCAAGCTCCTGCTTATTGTTATGTGAGCGATGGCTCGACAGACAATGTAGACCAAGTCTTCAGGTGCAAACGATGAGGGGCGATCGGGTGAGCTTTTGTGGGAGCGAGCCTGCTCGCGATGGCGGAGTGTCAGCTTGCATCCATGTTGGATGTGCTGGCCTCATCGCGAGCAGGCTCGCTCCCACAGGGGAGCTGTGCAAGCCGGGACTTTAGTGGGACATGACTTCGCGAATGTCGCGCGCCAGTTCACGCACGCGTTCTTCTTCTGTGTCCCACGAGCACATGAAGCGCGCGCCGCCCTTGCCGATGAAGGTGTAGAAGCGCCAGCCGCGAGCGGTCAGGGCGGCGATGGCCGGTTCCGAGAGTTGCAGGAACACGCCGTTGGCCTGGACCGGGAACATCAGTTCCACGCCCGGGATGTCGCTGACCAGTTCGGCCAGCAGTTGCGCGCAGTGGTTGGCATGGCGGGCATATTTGAGCCAGGCGTCGTTTTCCAGGATGCCGACCCACGGCGCCGACAGGAAACGCATCTTCGAGGCCAGTTGCCCGGCCTGTTTGCAGCGGTAGTCGAAGTCTTCGGCCAGTTTGTGGTTGAAGAACAGGATCGCCTCACCCACCGCCATGCCGTTCTTCGTGCCGCCGAAGCACAGCACGTCGACGCCGGCCTTCCAGGTCAGGTCCGCCGGCGAGCAGCCGAGGAATGCGCAGGCGTTGGAGAACCGCGCGCCGTCCATGTGCAGGTTCAGGCCCAGCTCCTTGCAGGTGTCGCTGATGGCGCGGACTTCTTCCGGGGTGTAGACGCTGCCGACTTCGGTGGCCTGGGTCAGGGTCACCACGCGTGGTTTCGGGTAGTGGATGTCCTGGCGCTTGAGCGCGACTTCGCGGATCGAGGCCGGGGTGATCTTGCCGTTTTCGGTGCCGGCGATCAGCAGTTTCGAGCCGTTGGAGAAGAACTCCGGTGCGCCGCATTCGTCGGTTTCGACGTGGGCGGTTTCCGAGCAGATCACGCTGTGGTAACTCTGGCACAGCGACGACAGCGCCAGCGAGTTGGCGGCGGTGCCGTTGAAAGCGAAGAATACTTCGCAGTCGGTCTCGAACAGCTTGCGGAAATAATCGGAGGCGCGTGCTGTCCACTCATCGTCGCCATAGGCGCGCTGGTGGCCGTGGTTGGCCTGTTCCATGGCAGCCCAGGCTTCGGGGCAGATACCGGAGTAGTTGTCGCTGGCGAATTGTTGGCTCTTGTCGGTCATGGCCGGCTTCCGTGATCGAGGCGCTTGTGGCGCTTCGTGGGGTCAATGATGGTGCGCACTGTACCGAAGATCATCCGGGGAGCACACGGGATGTCGCTGTCAGAACTTTACAAGGATGCGAGCCGATTATGCACCTGAGCCGGCGCGACGGCGCACTCGATCTGCTCAAGTGGCTGGCGCTGCTGAGCATGCTGCTCGATCACCTGCGATATGTCGGGATCAGCGCCGATTGGCTGTATGTACCGGGGCGGCTGGCGTTCCCGTGGTTCTGTCTGGTGATGGCGGCGAACCTGGCGCGGGACGGCGCGCGCAAGACCGAATGGCGCTATCTGGGCTGGTTGCTGCTGTTCAGTCTGTTCAGCGAGATTCCCTACCGTTTGTACATCCCCGATCCCGACACCTTGAACGTGATGCCCACGCTGGCGCTGGGTTTGCTGGTGGCGCGGGGTTGGCAGGATCGGGTACTGGTTTCGCGATTGCTGGCTGTCGGCGCCTTGCTGGTCGCCGCGTTGTTCCCGGAGCGACTGATGTTCGGTCTGTTCGGCGTCCTGCTGCCGCTGGCGACGTTGCTGGTGTTTCGCAAACCCTGGTATTTCAGCCTGCTGCCGGGGCTGGTGTGTCTGGCGGCGAATCAGTGGCAGGTGCTCTTCGAATCCGCGCAGTTCGGCAACCGTGTGGCGGTCCTCGGCATTGCGACCTGCCTGATCGCGCCACTGTCCGGAATGTTCCTGTTGCGACACGCCACTTACCTCCATGCGCCACCCCTGCGGCGCTGGGCGTATGCGCTCTATCCCGCGCATTTCCTCGTTCTTCTGGCCTTGCGCCAGCTGCTTGTTTGAGTCCGTCGCTGTCGCCATGTCGTAAACGCACCTTTGCGTGGCGTCCGTAGGCATTTGACCTCCCTGCGCCGGCCATACCATCGGCATCAAAGGGCACTGCCATCATTGCCAGTGCCTTACCGAGACGAATGGCGCACAGATGCCGCTGGGAGAGACGCGATGTTCAGCAAGCAAGACCGGATCCAGGGTTACGACGATGCACTGCTGGCGGCGATGAATGCCGAGGAGCAACGTCAGGAAGATCACATCGAGCTGATCGCGTCGGAGAACTACACCAGCAAACGCGTGATGGAAGCGCAAGGCAGCGGCCTGACCAACAAGTACGCCGAAGGTTATCCGGGCAAGCGCTACTACGGTGGCTGCGAGCACGTCGACAAGGTCGAAGCGCTGGCCATCGAACGCGCCAAGCAACTGTTCGGCGCCGATTATGCCAACGTCCAGCCGCACTCCGGTTCTTCGGCCAACAGCGCCGTGTACCTGGCACTGATCCAGGCAGGCGACACCATCCTCGGCATGAGCCTGGCCCACGGCGGTCACCTGACCCACGGCGCCAAAGTCTCGTCCTCGGGCAAGCTGTACAACGCCGTGCAGTACGGCATCGACACCAAGACCGGCCTGATCGATTACGACGAAGTCGAGCGTCTGGCCGTCGAGCACAAGCCGAAAATGATCGTTGCCGGTTTCTCGGCCTACTCGAAAACCCTCGACTTCCCGCGCTTCCGTCAGATCGCCGACAAGGTCGGTGCGCTGCTGTTCGTCGACATGGCCCACGTGGCCGGTCTGGTGGCTGCCGGTCTGTACCCGAACCCGCTGCCGTACGCCGACGTGGTCACTACCACCACCCACAAGACCCTGCGCGGTCCCCGTGGCGGCCTGATCCTGGCCAAGGCCAACGAAGAGATCGAGAAGAAGCTCAACGCCGCGGTATTCCCCGGCGCCCAGGGCGGCCCGCTGATGCACGTCATCGCCGGCAAGGCCGTGTGCTTCAAGGAAGCGCTGGAGCCTGGCTTCAAGGCCTATCAGCAACAAGTGATCGACAACGCCCAGGCGATGGCGAGCGTATTTATTAAACGTGGCTACGATGTAGTGTCCGGCGGCACCGACAACCATCTGTTCCTGGTCAGCCTGATCCGTCAGGGCCTCACCGGTAAAGACGCGGACGCCGCCCTTGGTCGCGCCCACATCACCGTCAACAAGAACGCCGTACCGAACGACCCGCAGTCGCCGTTCGTCACTTCCGGCCTGCGCATCGGCACCCCGGCGGTGACCACTCGCGGCTTCAAGGTGGCGCAGTGCGTGACACTGGCTGGCTGGATCTGCGACATCCTCGACAACCTCGGCGATGCCGATGTCGAGGCCAACGTCGCCCAGCAGGTTGCGGCCCTGTGCGCAGACTTCCCGGTTTATCGCTGAGCGTTCTGGAGTAAATGACTATGCAACGCTATTCGGGCTTCGGCCTCTTCAAGCACTCCCTCAGCCACCACGAAAACTGGCAGCGCATGTGGCGCACGCCGACCCCGAAAAAGGTCTACGACGTGGTCATCGTCGGCGGCGGCGGGCACGGTCTGGCGACTGCCTACTATCTGGCCAAAGAGCACGGCATCACCAATGTGGCCGTGGTCGAGAAGGGCTGGCTGGGCGGCGGTAACACCGCGCGCAACACCACCATCGTTCGCTCCAACTACCTGTGGGACGAGTCGGCGCACCTGTACGAACACGCGATGAAACTGTGGGAAGGCCTGTCTCAGGACCTGAACTACAACGTGATGTTCTCCCAGCGCGGCGTCTACAACCTGTGCCACACCCTGCAGGACATCCGTGATTCCGAGCGTCGGGTCAGCGCCAACCGCCTCAACGGCGTCGACGGCGAACTGCTCAACGCCAAGCAAGTCGCGGACGAAATTCCGTACCTCGACTGCTCGAAAAACACTCGCTACCCGGTGATGGGCGCAACCGTCCAGCGTCGCGGCGGGGTGGCCCGTCACGATGCCGTGGCGTGGGGCTTTGCCCGTGCCGCCGACGCCCTCGGCGTGGACCTGATCCAGCAGACCGAAGTGATCGGTTTCCGCAAGGAAAACGGTGTGTGCATCGGCGTTGAAACCAACAAGGGCTTCATCGGTGCCAAGCGCGTCGGCGTGGTCACCGCCGGTAACTCCGGACACATGGCCAAACTCGCCGGTTTCCGTCTGCCGATCGAATCCCACCCGCTGCAGGCACTGGTGTCCGAGCCGATCAAACCGATTATCGACAGCGTGATCATGTCCAACGCCGTGCACGGTTACATCAGCCAGTCCGACAAGGGCGACCTGGTGATCGGCGCTGGTATCGACGGCTACAACGGCTACGGCCAGCGCGGTTCGTACCCGGTGATCGAGCACACCATCCAGGCCATCGTCGAGATGTTCCCGGTGCTGTCGCGGGTACGCATGAACCGTCAGTGGGGCGGCATCGTCGACACCACGCCGGACGCCTGCCCGATCATTTCGAAAACCCCGGTCCCGAACATGTTCTTCAACTGCGGTTGGGGCACCGGTGGCTTCAAGGCCACACCGGGTTCGGGCAACGTGTTTGCCGCGAGTCTGGCCAAGGGTGAAATGCACCCGTTGGCTGCACCTTTCTCCATCGACCGTTTCCACAACGGTGCGTTGATCGACGAACACGGCGCTGCGGCTGTCGCCCACTAACAGGAGAAATCCCATGTTGCATATCTTCTGTCCTCACTGCGGCGAACTGCGCTCCGAAGAGGAATTCCACGCATCCGGCCAGGCGCACATCCCGCGTCCGCTGGACCCGAACAGCTGCACCGACGAGGAGTGGGGCGACTACATGTTCTTCCGCGACAATCCGCGCGGTCTGCACCACGAGTTGTGGGATCACGTCGCCGGTTGCCGCCAGTACTTCAACGTCACCCGCGACACCGTGACCTACGAGATTCTCGAAACCTACAAGATCGGCACCAAGCCGCAATTCACCGACAAGGCTGACCCTGCGAAAACAGCCACGCCGGCGCTGGGAGAGAAGGTATGAGCCAGACCAATCGCCTGTCCAACGGTGGACGGATCGACCGCAACAAAGTGCTGAGCTTCACCTTCAACGGTCAGAGCTACAAAGGCTTCGAGGGCGATTCGCTGGCCTCGGCGCTGATCGCCAACGGCGTCGACATCATCGGCCGCAGCTTCAAGTATTCGCGCCCTCGCGGCATCTTCGCCGCCGGTGCCGAAGAGCCGAATGCGGTATTGCAGATCGGTGCCACCGAAGCCACCCAGATTCCTAACGTGCGGGCCACGCAACAGGCGCTGTACCAAGGCCTGGTCGCCACCAGCACCAACGGTTGGCCGAGCGTAAACAACGACATGATGGGGATTCTCGGCAAGGTCGGCGGCAAGCTGATGCCGCCGGGTTTCTACTACAAAACCTTCATGTATCCGCAATCGTTCTGGATGACTTACGAGAAGTACATTCGTAAGGCCGCAGGTCTTGGCCGCTCGCCGACCGAAGTCGATCCGGACACCTACGACTACATGAACCAGCACTGCGATGTGCTGATCGTCGGCGCCGGCCCGGCCGGTCTGGCCGCTGCCCTGGCGGCTGCGCGCAGCGGTGCCCGGGTGATCATCGCCGATGAACAGGAAGAGTTCGGCGGCAGCCTGCTCGACTCCCGCGAAAGTCTCGACGGCAAGCCAGCCGTGGAGTGGGTCGCCAGTGTGGTTGCCGAATTGAAGAACACTCCGGACGTGCTGCTGTTGCCGCGCGCCACGGTCAACGGTTACCACGACCATAACTTCCTGACCATTCACGAGCGTCTCACCGATCACCTCGGCGACCGCGCGCCAATCGGTCAGGTGCGCCAGCGCATCCACCGTGTCCGCGCCAAGCGCGTGGTGCTGGCGACCGGCGCTCACGAGCGTCCGCTGGTCTACGGCAACAACGACGTGCCGGGCAACATGCTCGCCGGTGCCGTCTCGACTTACGTGCGCCGTTACGGCGTGGCGCCGGGCAAGAAGCTGGTGCTGACCACCAACAACGATCACGCCTATCGCGTGGCGCTGGACTGGCTCGACGCCAGCCTGCAAGTGGTGGCCATCGCCGATGCCCGCAGCAATCCGCGTGGCGCATTGGTTGAAGAAGCGCGCGCCAAAGGCATTCGTATCCTCACCGGCAGCGCCGTGATCGAGGCCCGTGGCAGCAAGCGTGTGACCGCTGCCCGCGTGGCCGCCATCGATGTGAAAGGCCATGCCGTGACCAGTCCTGGCGAATGGCTGGACTGCGACGTGATCGCCAGCTCTGGCGGCTACAGCCCGGTGGTGCACCTGGCTTCGCACCTGGGCGGCAAGCCGATCTGGCGCGAAGACATCCTCGGTTTCGTACCGGGCGAAGCACCGCAGAAACGCGTGTGCGTCGGCGGCATCAACGGCGTCTACGGTCTCGGCGACTCCCTCGCAGACGGTTTTGAAGGTGGCGTGCGCGCCGCAGCCGAAGCTGGTTTCCAGACCGTCGAAGGTGTATTGCCGAAGGCTCTGAGCCGCTACGAAGAACCAACGCTGGCGCTGTTCCAGGTGCCGCACGAGAAGGGCACTTCCCGGGCACCGAAGCAATTCGTCGACCTGCAGAACGACGTCACCGCCGCCGCCATCGAACTGGCGACCCGCGAAGGTTTCGAGTCGGTCGAGCACGTCAAACGCTACACCGCACTGGGCTTCGGTACCGATCAGGGCAAGCTCGGCAACGTCAACGGTCTGGCCATCGCCGCCCGTTCGCTGAACGTGACCATCCCGCAGATGGGCACCACGATGTTTCGTCCGAACTACACGCCGGTGACGTTTGGCGCCGTAGCGGGCCGTCACTGCGGACACATCTTCGAACCTGTGCGCTACACCGCACTGCATCAATGGCACCTGAAAAACGGCGCCGAGTTCGAAGACGTCGGCCAGTGGAAACGTCCGTGGTACTTCCCGAAAAACGGCGAAGATATGCATGCCGCGGTCAAACGCGAGTGCAAGGCTGTGCGCGACAGCGTTGGCCTGCTGGACGCTTCGACCCTGGGCAAAATCGACATCCAGGGCCCGGACGCCCGTGAGTTCCTCAACCGCGTGTACACCAACGCCTGGACCAAGCTCGATGTGGGCAAGGCCCGTTACGGCCTGATGTGCAAGGAAGACGGCATGGTCTTCGACGACGGTGTGACGGCGTGTCTGGCCGACAACCATTTCGTCATGACCACCACCACCGGCGGCGCGGCTCGTGTACTGCAGTGGCTGGAGCTGTACCACCAGACCGAATGGCCGGAAATGAAGGTGTACTTCACCTCCGTCACCGACCACTGGGCGACCATGACCCTGTCCGGCCCGAACAGCCGCAAGCTGCTCAGCGCCGTGACCGACATCGATCTGGCCAACGAAGCGTTCCCGTTCATGACCTGGAAAGAAGGTCTGGTCGGCGGTGTGCCGGCGCGGGTGTTCCGCATCTCGTTCACCGGTGAGCTGTCGTACGAAGTCAACGTCCAGGCCGACTATGCGATGGGCGTGCTGGAAAAAATCGTCGAGGCCGGCAAGCAGTACAACCTGACTCCGTACGGCACCGAAACCATGCACGTGCTGCGGGCCGAGAAGGGTTTCATCATCGTCGGCCAGGACACCGACGGCTCGATGACCCCGGACGACCTGAACATGGGCTGGTGTGTCGGTCGCACCAAACCGTTCTCGTGGATCGGCCAGCGCGGCATGAACCGTGAAGACTGCGTGCGTGATCAGCGCAAGCAACTGGTGGGCCTGAAGCCGATCGATCCGAACTTGTGGCTGCCGGAAGGCGCGCAACTGGTGTTCAACACCAAGCAGACGATCCCGATGACCATGGTCGGCCACGTGACCTCCAGCTACGCGCACAACTCCCTCGGTTATTCGTTTGCCATGGGCGTGGTGAAGGGCGGTCTGAAGCGTCTGGGCGAGCGGGTGTTCGCACCGCTGGCGGACGGCAGCGTGATCGAGGCGGAAATCGTTTCTTCGGTGTTCTTCGATCCGAAAGGCGATCGCCAGAACATCTAATTGAGCGCTCCCGCGCCTGGCGCGGGAGCGGCACAGAATTCAGGAAGGGTGCTTTATGACCGCAGCCAACGTGTACCAACAACGCCCGACCACCGGGGCCAAGGCCGAGTCGTCGCTGCATCACGCCGACCTCGCCAGCCTGGTGGGCAAGGGCCGCAAAAGCGCCGGTGTCACCGTGCGCGAGAAGAAACTTCTTGGCCATCTGACCATTCGTGGCGACGGCCACGATGCCGCGTTCGCCGCCGGTGTGCACAAGGCCCTGGGCATCGAGTTGCCGGGTGCCCTGAGCGTGATCGTCAAAGGTGAAACCAGCCTGCAGTGGATGGGCCCGGACGAGTGGCTGCTGATCGTGCCGAGCGGCGAGGAGTTCGCTGCCGAGCAGAAACTGCGCGAAGCGCTGGGCGATCTGCACATCGCAATCGTCAACGTCAGCGGCGGCCAGCAGGTGCTCGAACTGAGCGGCCCGAACGTGCGTCAGGTGCTGATGAAGTCCACCAGCTATGACGTGCACCCGAACAACTTCCCGGTCGGCAAGGCCGTGGGCACGGTGTTCGCCAAGTCGCAACTGATGATTCGCCACACCGCCGAAGACACCTGGGAACTGCTGATTCGTCGCAGTTTCTCGGATTACTGGTGGTTGTGGTTACAGGATGCGTCCGCCGAATACGGCCTTGGCGTTCAGGCGTAATGATCGTTCCCACGCTGTGCGTGGGGACGAGTAGAGGAGAAAAACAACAATGAGCCGCGCCCCGGATACATGGATTCTGACCGCCGACTGCCCCAGCGTTCTCGGCACCGTGGACGCGGTGACGCGTTTTCTGTTCGAGCAGGGCTGTTACGTCACCGAACACCACTCGTTCGATGACCGGCTCTCGGGCCGGTTCTTCATTCGCGTGGAATTCCGCCAGCCCGACGGTTTTGACGAGCAATCCTTCCGCGCCGGCCTCGCCGAACGTGGTCAGGCGTTCGGCATGATCTTCGAGCTGACCGCGCCGAACTACCGGCCGAAAGTGGTGATCATGGTCTCCAAGGCCGATCACTGCCTCAACGACTTGCTCTACCGCCAGCGCATAGGCCAGTTGTCGATGGACGTGGCGGCGGTGGTGTCGAACCACCCGGACCTCAAGCCGCTGGCCGACTGGCACCAGATTCCCTACTTCCATTTCCCCCTAGACCCCAATGACAAACCGGCCCAGGAGCGGCAGGTGTGGCAGGTGATCGAGGAGGCCGGCGCCGAACTGGTGATCCTCGCCCGTTACATGCAGGTGCTGTCGCCGGAGCTGTGCCGCAAGCTCGATGGCAAGGCGATCAACATTCACCACTCGCTGCTGCCGGGCTTCAAGGGCGCCAAGCCATATCATCAGGCCTACAACAAGGGCGTGAAACTGGTGGGCGCCACCGCGCACTACATCAACAACGACCTCGACGAGGGGCCGATCATCGCCCAGGGCGTCGAGGCGGTGGATCACAGTCATTACCCCGAAGACCTGATTGCCAAGGGCCGCGACATCGAAGGTCTGACCCTGGCCCGGGCCGTGGGATATCACATTGAGCGGCGGGTGTTCCTGAACGCCAACCGCACCGTCGTTCTTTAAGTCATAACAACGCAAGACCAACAAGCAATAACCCGAGCACTTAACGCGCTGCCTGCCTGGGCGGCGCGGTTCCATAAAAACAACAGCGAGGTGAAAGCATGTCTGGCAATCGTGGTGTGGTGTATCTCGGCGCTGGCAAGGTCGAAGTACAGAAAATCGACTATCCGAAAATGCAGGATCCGCGCGGCAGGAAGATCGAGCACGGTGTCATCCTGCGTGTGGTTTCAACCAACATTTGCGGCTCCGACCAGCACATGGTGCGCGGCCGTACCACGGCTCAGGTCGGTCTGGTGCTGGGGCACGAGATCACCGGTGAAGTGATCGAGAAGGGCAGTGACGTCGAAAACCTGAAAATCGGCGACCTGGTGTCCGTTCCGTTCAACGTGGCTTGCGGGCGCTGCCGTTCCTGCAAGGAGCAACACACCGGTGTCTGCCTGACCGTCAACCCGGCTCGCGCCGGCGGTGCCTACGGTTACGTCGACATGGGCGACTGGACCGGTGGCCAGGCCGAATACGTGCTGGTGCCGTACGCCGACTTCAACCTGCTGAAACTGCCGGACCGCGACAAGGCCATGGAGAAAATCCGTGACCTGACCTGCCTCTCGGACATTCTGCCGACCGGTTACCACGGCGCCGTTACTGCTGGCGTTGGCCCGGGCAGCACCGTTTACATCGCGGGCGCAGGCCCGGTCGGTCTGGCGGCGGCTGCTTCGGCCCGTCTGCTTGGCGCTGCGGTGGTGATCGTCGGCGACGTCAACACCATCCGCCTGGCCCACGCCAAGGCTCAGGGTTTTGAAATCGTCGACCTGTCGAAAGACACTCCGCTGCACGAACAGATCGCCGCGCTGCTGGGTGAGCCTGAAGTGGATTGCGCGGTGGACTGCGTCGGCTTCGAAGCCCGTGGTCATGGTCACGATGGCGTCAAATCCGAAGCCCCGGCCACCGTGCTCAACTCGCTGATGGGCGTAGTGCGCGTCGCCGGCAAGATCGGTATCCCGGGCCTGTACGTGACCGAAGATCCGGGGGCTGTCGATGCCGCTGCGAAAATGGGCAGCCTGAGCATCCGCTTCGGCCTCGGCTGGGCCAAATCCCACAGCTTCCACACCGGCCAGACCCCGGTAATGAAGTACAACCGCCAGCTGATGCAGGCGATCATGTGGGACCGCATCAACATCGCTGAAGTGGTAGGCGTGCAGGTCATCAGCCTCGACCAGGCGCCGGAAGGTTACGGCGAGTTCGACGCGGGCGTGCCGAAGAAGTTTGTGATTGATCCGCATAAGTTGTTTAGTGCGGCGTAAGTTGTAGCCATAAAAAAGAGCAACCGGTCAGGTTGCTCTTTTCTACTAAAATCAAACTTACAAACCTACTGAGCACGTACTCGGATTATCGTCAGTGATTACGCATTCATCGTTCTTCCAGTTTTTCCCTGTGGGCGTGATCGGAGTGTTGGACACCAAAACGGTAGTGGCGCCGAGATCGTTCTTGCCATCATATTGGCAAATGAATTTTTTCCCTTCTTTAATGCGCGCAGCCGTAGGTTTCAGAGTCTCTCCGCTGCTTGAAGTGCTAACCGAAGTTGCTGGACATTCAACTTCTGCTGCATGGGCAGTCCCCATCAATGCCAGGCAAAAAAATGCGCCGGTAACAAGTTTAAGTTTCATTGTTCGTACTCCGTTACTTAAGTGGAGTGGCAATACTCCCTTCTGTCACGCCGATCGCAAACTGTCAGATTTGACGGTTTTTTATTCGATTTCGCAATGTGAGATTGATTGTTGTAATTTCTGGTTATAACGCCGCCAAAGCCCCTTGATAAAGCACCGGCCCCGTCGGCTGCCCGGTCGGCGACCCACCCTTCGGCTCAAGACTCACCGCCAGCGCAATCGGCTTGCCGATCAGCGCCTTCTGCGCGCCGCTCAATTCAACCTTGCCCTTGCCGCCCGCCGGAATCACGCCCAGGGAGATCGGTTTGCCATCGGCCGGAATCGCCCACAGTTCCAGACTGCGCTGCGGATCTACCGCCGCCAATGTCAGCGGCTCGACTTGCAGGTAATCGTCATGGGCCTCGACCTTCAGCGCCGGTTGCGCATCGGCGCTCAGCAGGGTGGCGCGGTAGCGGGCGTCGTCGTGGGTGTACAGCGAGCCGAGGAACACCAGCACTACGATGGAGGCCAGTGCTGCTGTCACCCGCAGCCAGTTCCAGAACGGACGTTTCTCGGGCACATGCAGTTCTTGCGGTTCGATCCGCGCGGTAACGCCGTGCCACACGCGCTCCGGCACCGGGACTTCCGGCAATGTTTCGGTGAGGCTGGCGAGGCTCTCCTGCCAGTGCGCCAGTTCGGCGCGCAGGGCGGCGTCTTCCAGCAGCAGTTGCTCGAAACGCCGACGGGCCGGTGCAGCCATCAAGCCGATGGCGTAATCGGCGGCGAGGGCGCGGCGCAGGGCAGGGGTCTGGTAGTTCATGATTCAAGGCACCGGCGCAGACGTTCCATGCCCCGGCGAATCCACGACTTGACCGAGCCCAGCGGCGCCGCCAGATGCTCGGCCAGTTCAGAGCAGGACAAACCCTGAAAATAAGCCACGGTGATCGACCGGCGCTGCATGCCTTCAAGGGTTTCCAGGCAGCGGTTCAGGGCTGTGGCTTCGCGGGCGCTGTTCAACAGGTCATGGGCCGAGGGGTTCTCATCCACCAGGGCTTCCTGCTCGAAATCAGTCAAAGGCCGGTCGCGGTGTTTGCGCAACTGGTCGATGGCCTGATTGCGAGTGATGTTGATCATCCAGGTCATCGGCGCCGACAGATGCGATTGGTATCGCGAGGCGTTGTTCCAGATGCGCACGAAGCTCTCCTGCAACACCTCTTCGGCCAGGTCCGGTCTCCCCATGAACCGCAGGGCCACGCCGTGCAGGCGCGGGCCCACGCTGCGGTACAGGGTTTCGAAGGCACGGCGGTCGCCCAGTGAGCACTGGGCCAGCAATTGCCGGAGCTGATCGGTGTCGGCGAGGGTAATGACGAGTCTCCAGACAGGGCGGGCGCTGGTTTCGGATAGTTCACAGGCTAGTTCAGCGACAGCGCTCGTGCCATTCATGGTTCGATTTCCGGGGTTTCACATTTCCTATACGCGGGCCGGCTCAAAATGGATGCGCTACGCTCGGAACAGGCTGGCGAATTGCCGGTCAAACCGACAGTTTTGCCACCCGTGACGGGCGGTTTTTCATGACGAAAGAGGATGTCTGGATGAAGATTTCACGCGGTTTCGCACTGGCTTCGCTGATGACGGTTGTGGCGAGCCCGGTTTTCGCAGGTTTCAGCCTGGATGACGTGACCAAGGCAGCCTCAAGCATGCAGGGCGGCAACGCAGCTACCGCCGCCGCGCCGACGTCGGAAACGGCCGGTCTGCTGCAAGCGGTAACCGGTCTTGGGGTTACACCGCAACAAGCCGTCGGTGGCACCAGTGCAATGTTCGGTCTGGCGAAGAACAAGCTCAGCGGCAGCGATTATTCGGAACTGGCCAAGAGCGTGCCGGGGCTCGACAAGCTGTCGGGCGGTGCCGGTCAGTTGGGCGCGTTGAGCAGTGTGCTCGGTTCTTCCGGCAAGTCGGCGGGGCTGGATAACGCGCTGGGCAATGTGAAGAGCACCAGTGACCTGAACAGCGCGTTCGGCGCACTGGGCATGAACGACAGCATGGTCGGTCAGTTCGCCCCGGTGATCCTCAAATACCTGGGTGACCAGGGCGTCGGCGGTTCGCTGCTGAAAACCCTTGGCGGCGTCTGGGGCGTCGGCGGTTGACCGACCCCCGTTGATCAGCCGCGTTCGCCGCGCAGCTCGGCGATGCGCTGGTCTTTCTCGGTCCAGAGCTGGTTGACCCAGCTCTGGACCTTCTCGCGAAACACCGGATCGTTTTCGTAATCACCCTGCCACAGCGCCGGGTCGAGTTCACGGGTTCGGATATCGATGATCACCCGCGGCACGTTGCCGCTGATCAGGTCCCAGAACCCCGGAATCTTCGGCTGTGGATAAACCACGGTCACATCGAGAATCGCGTCCAGTTGTTCACCCATCGCCGCCAGTACGAACGCCACTCCGCCGGCCTTGGGCTTGAGCAAATGGCTGAACGGTGATTGTTGCTGAGTGCTCTTGGCCGAGGTATAGCGGGTGCCTTCCAGATAATTCACCACCGTCACCGGCTGGCGCTTGAACAGCTCGCACGCGGCTTTGGTGATTTCCAGATCCTTGCCCGCCAGCTCAGGGTGCTTCGCCAGGAACGCCTTGGTGTAGCGCTTCATGAACGGGTAATCCAGCGCCCACCAGGCGAGGCCGAGGAACGGTACCCAGATCAGTTCCTTCTTGAGGAAGAACTTGAAGAACGGCGTGCGCCGGTTGAGGGTCTGGATCAGTGCCGGGATATCGACCCAGGACTGATGGTTGCTGATCACCAGATACGACGTGTCGCCGCGCAGATCATCGCCGCCACGGATGTCCCATTGCGTCGGGATGCACAGGCGGAAGATCAGTTTGTCGATCTCCGCCCAGGTCTCGGCGATCCACATCACCGCCCACGAGGCGTAATCGCGAAAGCGTCCCGGGAGGATCAGCTTGAGCAGGGCGAACACCATCAGCGGGCCGAACAGCACCAGGGTGTTGAGCAACAGCAGCAGGGTGACGAGACAGCCGGTGAGCAGGCGGCGCATAAGCAACTCTTGAAAGCGGATGGGCGCGCCATGATAAGTGGCTTCGGGCGACAGGCCAAATCATGGGTTACGAATGTTTCACCTTTGGCGCGTTAGCCTTGCGGGAACGATCAAGCGAACAGCGGTCTAAAATCTCGCGTCAGACGCCCCCATTTCCCAAGGAAGCCCATTACGTGAAATCCCTCCTTGCATTGCTTTCCCTCGTTGCCCTGCCGGTGCTGGCCGCCGAGCCGACCCTGTACGGGCGCTACGAATACATCGCGCTGCCGGAAATCGGCGGGCAAGTGCTCAAGGCGAAAATGGACACCGGTGCGCTGACCGCCTCGCTGTCGGCCAAGGACATCGAGACCTTCACCCGCGACGGTGAAGACTGGGTGCGCTTCCGCCTCGCCACCAAGGACGCCAGCAACAAGGTGTTCGAACACAAGATCGCACGGATCAGCAAGATCAAGAGCCGCTCCGACGAGGACGACGAGGATCGTGACACCACGGAAGTTGCCAAGCGTCCGGTGGTAGACCTGGAGCTGTGCCTGGGTAACGTCAAGCGCACCGTCGAGGTCAACCTGACCGACCGCAGCCATTTCAACTACCCGCTGCTGATCGGCGCCAAGGCCTTGCGTGAGTTCGGTGCGGCGGTAAACCCGGCACGGCGTTTCACGGCGGATAAACCGGACTGCTGAAACAAGTGGTCTCATTGACGTAACGTCAGGCTTGGGGCACCGTTCGCGCACTTAATCCACAGGCTCGGACGCCATGCCTCATATCCTGATTGTCGAAGACGAAGCGGCGATTGCCGACACGCTGATTTTTGCCTTGCAGGGCGAGGGCTTCACCACGACCTGGCTGAGCCTCGGCGCGCAAGCGCTGGAGCATCAGCGCCAGACACCGGCGGACCTGATCATCCTCGACATCGGCCTGCCGGATATCAGCGGCTTCGAAACCTGCAAGCAACTGCGCCGGTTCAGCGAAGTGCCGGTGCTGTTTCTCAGTGCCCGGGATGCCGAGATCGACCGGGTGGTGGGCCTGGAAATCGGCGCCGACGATTACGTGGTCAAGCCGTTCAGCCCAAGGGAAGTGGCGGCGCGGGTCCGGGCGATTCTCAAGCGCATGGCACCGCGCCCAGCGGCCGAAGCCTGGTCGGGGGTGTTTCGCATCGATCCCGAGCGTGTGCAGATCAGCTATCGCGGCCAGGCGTTGAGCCTGACCCGTCACGAATTCCGTTTGTTGCAATGCCTGCTCGAACAACCCGAGCGGGTGTTCAGTCGCGAGCAACTGCTCGATGCGCTGGGGGTGGCAGCCGACGCCGGCTACGAGCGCAGCATCGACAGCCACATCAAGAGTGTGCGCGCCAAGTTGCGCCTGATTCGCGCCGAGGCCGAACCGATCCAGACCCATCGCGGCCTCGGATACAGCTACAGCCCGGGGCACAGCTGATGTCACTGGGGCTGCGGATTTTCCTGGTGTACGTGCTGTTTGTCGGCCTCACCGGTTATTTCGTGCTCAACACCGTAATGGAGGAAATTCGCCCCGGCGTGCGTCAGTCCACCGAGGAAACTCTGGTCGATACCGCCAACCTGATGGCGGAAATCCTCAAGGACGATTTCAAGGCCGGCACCCTCAGCGAGAATCGCTGGCCTGAACTGCTTCGTGCCTATGGCGAGCGCCAGCCGAAAGCGACGATCTGGGGCCTGCCGAAAAACCAGGTCAACCACCGTATCTATGTCACCGACGCCAAGGGCATCGTGGTACTGGATTCCAGCGGCCTCGCGGTGGGCCAGGACTACTCGCGCTGGAATGACGTCTACCTGACCCTGCGCGGCGAATACGGCGCGCGCTCCAGCCGCAGCGACCCGAATGATCCAAACTCATCGGTCATGCACGTCGGTGCGCCGATCCGCGACGATGGCCGGATCATCGGCGTGGTCACCGTGGCCAAGCCCAACAGCTCGCTGCAACCCTATGTCGACCGTACCGAGCGCCGCTTGCTGGCTTATGGCGCCGGGTTGATCGCGCTGGGTCTGCTGTTCGGTGCGTTACTGTCGTGGTGGTTGAGCCGCGCGCTGCACCGTCTGACCGGTTACGCTCAGGCCGTGAGCGAGGGGCGCCGGGTGGGAGTGCCGCACTATCGCGGTGGCGAGCTGGAACAACTGGCGAGCGCCGTGGAACAGATGCGTACCCAGCTTGAAGGCAAGGCCTATGTCGAACGTTACGTCCACACCTTGACCCATGAATTGAAGAGTCCGCTGGCGGCGATTCGCGGTGCTGCCGAATTGCTGCAAAGCGAAATGCCATTGGCGCAACGCCAGCGTTTCGTCGGCAACATCGACAGCGAAAGTGCGCGCATGCAGCAGTTGATCGAACGGCTGCTCGATCTGGCTCAGGTGGAGCAGCGTCAGGCGCTCGAGGAGCGCGTCGTCGTGCCGCTCGCGGCGCTGGTCGACGAAGTGTTGCAGGCACAGGCCGCACGCATTGAGGGTAAACAGCTGCGAATCGAGTGCACCATCGCGGCCGACCTGTCGTTGATCGGCGAGCCGTTTCTGCTGCGTCAGGCCCTGGGCAATCTTCTGGAGAACGCCCTGGATTTCACGCCGCAACGGGGAGTGTTGCGATTTGACGCCGAGCGGGTTGGCGAACAGATCGAGTTTCGGCTGTTCAACGAAGCGGCGCCGATTCCCGATTACGCGCTGGCGCGTCTGACCGAACGGTTTTACTCATTGCCGCGCCCGGACAGCGGTCGTAAAAGCACCGGGCTCGGGCTTAATTTCGTCGAAGAAGTAGTCAAGTTGCACGGTGGTTCTCTGCGCATCGACAACCTTGAAGGTGGCGTGCAGGTGCAATTGCACCTGCCGTGAACACACGAGCGAGCCGCCTTCTGCTCAGGACGGCGTCATCACCTGATTGGTTCGGGCCTTGCTGCGACGGTGCACCCACTGCAACGCCGGTCGTTCAATCCAGATCCAGGAGGCCGCGGCCAATACGATCACGATCAGCGCCGACACGATCATGGACGGCACGAATGTCAGCGACGTCTTGTTGATCACCAACTGCTGCACGGGAAACGCATACAGGTAGATCCCGTATGACAGATCGAACCGGCCCCGGATGGTGTGATCGACATACAGCAGGCCCAGGCTCAGCGTCGCCAGGCAAATGCACAGCGTGATGACGACGCCGGCAACCGGCGTTCCCGTTGCAAACGGAATCAGGCCGAGACAGGCCACCAGCGTCATCGCCAATCGATGTCTGGCGCTCAGGTATTGCTTGTAGAAAGCCAGGAGCGATCCGGCAAAAAAGGCGATACCGGCACCGCCGTAAACGGCCAGTTTCTGCGTCAGCGCCGTAGCGGGAGCATTGCCCAGCACACAGGTCGCAATGCAGAACGCTACAAGCATTGCTCCGGCTGTCGCAGCATGGCGGTACAGACTCAGGGCGGCCGCCACCAGCAGATAAAAGGCGAATTCGATCTTCAGCGTCCACAGGCTGCCATTGAACGACTCGCTGAAGATAAAGCCATGGGTGATTTCGTCGATTGCCGCGTGGCCGAACAAAGAGATGCGCAGAAAATCGATCAGCGCCGAAGGGCCTGTGATGTAACCCTGCGCAAATATCCCCCCCGCCACAAACGTCATGATGAAGGCGCAGGCGATCAACGCCGGGAAAATCCTCGCGACACGTTTGGCCAAGTAGTCGGTGACGCTGCCGGCATTGAGGAAACTGTGGGTGATCAGGAGGCCGGAGATCGAGAAGAAGGCGATGACGGCGATGCCGCCCAATGAGTTGTAGCCGGCGATGCCTGGTTCTTCCTGGCCCGAAAGTGCGAAGTGGTGACTGATCAACACCATCAGCGCGGCAAAATGCCTGATCACGTCGAATGAGTTGTTTCGCAATTGAATAATCCTTGTTCGAACCTTGCCCTTATGGCGCGAAGTGGTCCTGCACTTGATGTCGGAAAAGGCGTTTTACAGGTATTTCCACACAAAGCCCACAAAACCTCCATCACAAACCCACACAGCGTTCGCAGACTCGCTCCATTCCAAAAAGGGAGCGTTCCGATGAACCGAAATCTGACATTCAAACTGGGGGCGATTGCCCTGCTGATCCTGCTGTTGCTGATTCCGCTGCTGATGATCGATGGCATCATCGACGATCGCCAGCAACGGCGCGACGGTGTGCTTGAAGACATCGCCCGCAGCTCAAGCTACAGCCAGCAGATCAGCGGTCCGGTGATGGTGGTGCCGTACCGCAAAGTGATACGCACCTGGAAGACCCGGGAAAAAAACGGCGAGCAATATCTGGAGCTCAGCGAAGAACGGGGTCGCCTGTACTTCCTGCCGGAGCGCTTCGAACTCGACGGCCAGGTGCAGACCGAGCTGCGTTCCCGTGGCATCTACGAGGCGCGGTTGTTCCATGCAGAAAACCGCATCAGCGGGCATTTCTCGCTGCCGGCGCAGTTGGGAATTACCGAGGATTTCACCGATTACCACTTCGATGCACCGTTTCTGGCGATCGGTATCAGCGACATTCGCGGGATCGAAAATGCCCTGAAACTGGAGCTCGGCTCGCAACGCCTGGACTTCGTGCCCGGCACGCAGGTGGGCTGGCTCGGCGAAGGTGTTCGGGCGACGTTGCCGGCACTCGATACAACTCAGGCCACGGAACTGGCCTTCGGTTTCGACCTGCGCTTGCAGGGCACCGGCTCGTTGCAGGTGCTGCCGGTGGGCAAGACCAGCCGCGTGAACCTGGCCGCCAACTGGCCGCATCCGAGCTTCATCGGCAACTTCCTGCCGGCCAAACGTGAAGTCACCGATCAGGGCTTCACCGCCGATTGGCAGACCTCGTTTTTCTCCACCAACCTGCAAGAGGCCATGAACCGCTGCGCGTCGGGCAATGATTGCGAGGCATTCAACGGGCGCAGTTTCGGGGTGAGTTTCATCGATCCGGTGGATCAGTACCTGAAAAGTGACAGGGCGATCAAATATGCGCTGCTGTTCATCGTCCTGACGTTTGCCGGTTTCTTCCTGTTCGAAGTGCTGAAAAGCCTGGCGGTGCACCCGGTGCAATACGCGTTGGTGGGTGTGGCACTGGCGTTCTTCTACCTGTTGCTGCTGTCGCTGTCGGAACACATCGGGTTTGCCCTGGCGTATCTGCTGTCGGCCAGTGGTTGTGTGCTGTTGATCGGTTTTTATGTCTGCCATGTGTTGCGCAGTGTGCGTCACGGCCTGAGTTTTTCCGCGGGGCTGGCGGCGTTGTATGGCCTGCTCTACGGCTTGCTGAGCGCCGAGGATTACGCGCTGCTGATGGGCTCGCTGCTGCTGTTCGGCCTGCTGGGTGTGTTCATGGTGCTGACCCGGAATCTGGACTGGTACGGCATCGGGCAGAAACCGGCCAAGCCCCTGGAGTTTGATCTCGGAGCGGTGCAATGAGCCGGTTTGTGGGGTTGCGTGAGGAACAGCGGGAGGCGGAGGTATTGATGACGCTGATCTTTGCGTCACTGCCTCCCGCCCCGAGCTTCAAATCTTTGGCATGGTCGCAATCATCGAAGGGCGCTGGCTCACTTCAAAGAACCAGTTGGCCAGTTGCGGGTTGGCTTCACGCCAGCCCAGATCCGGGAAGCGCAGATCCAGATAACCCAATGCGCAGGCCACGCTGATCGCGGCAACGTCGAAGTGGCTGGTCAGTTCGGCAATGGCGTCGTGCTCCAGCAGCGCCAGGGTGCGGCGGATCTTGTCGCGCTGGGCCTCGAGCCACTCGTCCCAGTGCTTCTCCGGGGCGCGCAGCACTTGCTCGTAACGCACCATCACCGAGGCATCCATGATCCCGTCGGCCATCGAGGCCAGGGTCAGGCGCCGCCAGCGGGCCGAGCCGTCGCGAGGGATCAGTGGATTGCCGACATGCTGGTGGTCGAGATAGTCGAGGATCACCCGGCTGTCATGGATGACGTTGCCGTCGGCCAGGCGCAGGGCCGGGATCTTGCCCAGCGGGTTGTCTTCGTTCAGCGCGGCGTTGGGGCTGACCGGTGTCAGGACGCAGTCCTGCAGGGCGACGCGATCCTGCTGGCCGGTCTCGTGCAGCAGCACCATGACTTTGCGCACGAACGGGGACAGGGTGTTGTGGAACAGGGTCATGCTGGGAGCGGACATCGGCAGGGTCTCGGTCAAGGGCAATGAACGGGCAGCATAGCCTGTCAGCGACTTGGCTCAAGCCTTTTGTGGGAGCGAGCTTGCTCCGGGCGGCGTTCCGACGATAGCGGACTCTCAGTCGCCTGGATTGTGAATGAACAGACGTTATCGCGAGCAGGCTCGCTCCCACAGGTTTTTCAGCTTCGCCACAGCAGACCGCGCAAGGCGAGTGCGGCCGGCACACCCAGACCGATCCAGCTCAAGCCGTCCCAGATCCCGTCGCCCAGCAGCGCGGCGAACAGCCCCGCCGCACTGAGCAACGCGATCACCAGCGGTGTACTGAAGACTTTCCAGAAATTCGACTGACGCGGTTTCATGCTGAAGCCTCCGCGGTTTCCATCACCGGCTTCGCCGCTTTACGTCGCACCACCCACAAGTACACGCCGCTGCCGAGGACGATGATGGTCAGCACGTCCAGCGTGGCCCAGAGGATTTTCATCGGCATGCCGCCGTAGTCGCCAAAGTGCAGCGGCTGCGACATGCCCATGGCGTCCATGTACCACGGCCGCTCGGCGACCGCCGTGACTTGCAGGGTGCTGGCGTCGATCAGCACCGGCGTCAGCAAGTGCGAGGTCAGGTGGGTGCCGCCCTTCATGAACACCGAGTAATGGTGCTCGCTGGAAAACCGCGTGCCGGGAAAGGCGATGAAGTCCGGTTTCATCCCCGGCGCGACTTCGCCGGCGATATCCAGCAGGCGGGTGGCCGGGGCGAGGTGAGTCAGAGGCGGGGCATCGCGGTAGGGCGCGATCATGGCGTTGAGCGAATCGTTGCGCCAGGCTGCGATGATCAGGTCGGCACAGGCGCTGATCACTCCCGTGACACCCACCACCAGCGCCCAGGTCAGGGTCACCACGCCGATCAGGTTGTGCAGGTCGAGCCAGCGCAGGCGGGTGGATTTGTCTCGGCGCACGGTGCCGAAATCGAGACGGCGCATGAACGGCAGGTACAACACCGTTCCGGACACGATGGCGACCACGAACAGCACACCCATGAACGCCAGCAGCAACTTGCCCGGCAGACCGGCAAACATGTCGACGTGCAGGCGCAGGATGAACAGCATCAGGCCACCATTGGCCGACGGTGTTTCCAGGGCTTCGCCGGTGCGCGCGTCGAGCATGAAGGTGTGCGAGGAATTCGGCTCGGTGCCGGCGGTCTTCGCCATGATCGTCAGCACGGTGTTCGGCTCGTCGTCTTCGAAACCGAAATACTGCACGACTTCACCGGGGCGATGGGCCTCGGCGGCTTGTACCAGTTGCGCCAGATTCAGGTGCGGCGTGTCGGCCGGCATCTCGCGCACCACCGGTGCGTCACCGAGCAGATGCTCGATCTCATGATGGAAAATCAGCGGCAGGCCGGTCAGGGCCAGCAGCAGCAAAAACACGGTGCAGATCAGGCTGGTCCAGGTGTGGATGAACGACCAGCGACGGATTGTTTTACTTTTCATTTCATGACCTTCAAAAACACCAAAGCCGTCCACGAGGGACGGCCTGGTTGCAGGGCCTGTTTCAGCTCAAGCAATTACCACTTGTAGGTGGCACTGGCGACGACGCTGCGCTGGTCGCCGTAGTAGCAGTAGAAGCTGTCGCAGGTGGAAATGTAGTCCTTGTCGAACAGGTTGGTGGCGTTGAGTGCCAGCGATGCGCCCTTCAAGCTGTTGTCCAGGCGACCGAGGTCGTAATGCACGCTGGCATCGAACACGGTGTAGGCGTCGGCCTTGCCCAGCCAGGTGTTGGCCTTGTCGCCGTAGGTGTTGCCGGTGTAGCGCACACCGCCGCCGATGCCGAAGCCGTCGAGCACGCCGCTGTGCCAGGTGTAGTCGGTCCACAGCGAGGCTTGCTGGTTCGGCATCAGTTGCAGGCGGTTGCCCTTGTCGACGCCGTTCTGCACTTCGGACTTAGCCAGGGTGTAGGCCGCGATGACTTTCAGGTTTTCGGTGACATCGGAGGTGGCTTCCAGCTCCAGGCCTTTGACTTTTACTTCGCCGGTCTGGCTGGTGATCGATACGCCGTTGACGAAGGAGCTTACCGAAACGTTTTTCTGGGTCAGGTCATACACGGCGGCGGACAGCAGGGTCTTGCTGCCGGGCGGCTGGTACTTGATGCCCAGTTCCCACTGCTTGCCTTCGGTCGGCTTGAGCGATTCCGTGGAGGAGGCGTCGGCGCCACTGGTGGGCTGGAAGGATTCGGCGTAGGAAATGTACGGTACGAAACCCGAGTCGAACACGTAGCTCAGTGCCGCGTTGCCGCTGAAGGCCTTGTCGCGGTCGGTGTTGGTCGCGTCGGCCTTGTTGATGAACTTCGTACCGGTGTGCACCCAGTCTTCACGACCGCCGAGGGTCAGGCGCCATTGGTCGAGGGCCATCTGGTCCTGCACGTACAGGCCGGTCTGGTTGGTCTTCTGCTCATAGTCGTAGAAGGCGGTGGAGCGCGCCGGACGCACGATCGGCTGGCCGTAGATCGGGTTGAGCACGTTGGTGGTCAGGCCGTCACCGAAGATCGAGGTGTAGTTGTTGTTGCTGCGCTGGTGATCCAGACCCAGCAACAGGGTGTGGCGGATGTCGCCGGTGGCAAAGTCGGCCTGGAAGTTGTTGTCCACGGCGAACTGGCTGATGTCCTCATTGACACTGGTGCTGGTGCGGCCGACGTTGCCGGCGTTGTCCACCTGGGTGTACGGATACGAACCCGGGGTCAGGCTCTGGAACGACAGCTCCGATTTGGTGTAGCGCAGGTTCTGCTTGAACTGCCACACATCGTTCAGGCGATGTTCGAAGGCATAACCGAGCGCGTAGTAAGTGCGGTCGTAATATTCCCAGTCCGGATCGCCGAGGTTCTTGTGATGGGAAACCTTGCCGAACGGCATGTCGATCTTGGTGCCCTGCACCGGCAGGAACTGGCTGGTGATGCCGGTATCGTCGCGGGTGAACTGGGTCAATAGGGTGAATTTGGTGTCGTCGTCGATGTTCCAGGTCAGGCTCGGCGCGATGTTGTAGCGCTTGTTGTCGACGTGATCGACCTGCGTGCCGCTGTCACGTACCACGCCGCTGAGGCCGTAGAGGAACTGGCCGGCGTCGTCGATCTTGCCGGTGCTGGCGAAGTTGATCTGACGGTGGTTGTCGCTGCCGTATTGCAGCTGGATTTCGCTGCTCTGCACATCGCTCGGGCGACGGCTGACCATGTCCAGCAGGCCGCCCGGCGGGGTCTGGCCGTAAACCGACGAGGCCGGGCCGCGCAGCAGGGCGAGGCGGTCGAGGTTCCAGGTTTCCTGTTTCGGGTTGGCGTACACGCCTTTTGGCAGCGGCAGGCCATCGAGGAACTGAGTCGGTTCGAAGCCACGCACGCGCAGCCAGTCGGCGCGGGTGTCGCTGCCATAGCTGCTGGCGGTGATGCCCGGCATGTAGCGCACGGCGTCATCGAGGCTGTGCACGCTGCGGTCGTCCATCTGCTGGCGGGTGGCGACGGAGATCGAACGCGGCGCTTCGACCAGCGCGGTGTCGGTCTTGGTGCCGGCGGCGGTGCGGGTGGCGGTGTAGCCTTCGACCGGGCCCCAAGCGCTTTCAGTGTTTTCCACACCGATCACCGAAGTTTCCGGCAGGGCCATCACGCCTTCCGGCACTGCGATCAGGGTGTAAGTACCGGTGCCGCTCTGCTCCAGTTGCAGGCCGGTGCCACGCAGGGCAGCGCTCAGCGCGCCTGCCGCGTCATATTGGCCGTTGACCGGTGCCGAGGTCTTGCCGGCTGCCAGCGACGGATTCAGCGACAGCGTGAGACCGCCCTGGCTGGCGATCTGGTTCAGGGTGGTGGACAGCGGCGCGGCCGGCAGATTGTAGGCGCGGACGCTCGACGCCTGTTCAGCGGCGATCAACTGGCTGCTGGCCAGCGGGGTGCAGAGGGCAATGGCGACCGCCAGCAAACTGGGGCGCAACAAGGTGTCTAGCGAACGGGACATACGGCGGCTCCTGAATGGAAATATTTCTCAATTGCCTGTGTGCCGGACGAGATTCGAAAAGTGATAGGGCTGGATGAAAATAATTTCGATTAACGGACGGCATGGCGGCTGAAGTCAGCTGAAAGTCCGTTTTCATGGGGGGGTGAGCAGGCGACGCGGTGTGTCAGGGCTTCGGATCGGCCTTGGCCACGGTGACCCACCACGGCGTGTGCTGCTCGATCTGCACCGGCAGGGTCGGGAGCAGGGCGCTCAACGCTTTGTCGGTATCGTGCAGCGGGAAGCTGCCGGTGATGCGCAGGTCGGCGACTTCCGGCGCAATGCCCAGGTGGCCGCGACGATAGCGGCCAAGCTCATGCACCAGGTCTTCCAGACGCGCGTTGTCCACCACCAGCATGCCGCGGATCCAGGCATCGGCGCCGGGGTTGAGCGCCACCACCGAATCCAGACCGGTATTGCGGATCAGCACTTGCTGACCTTCACGCAGGATCTGTTCCTGCGGATCGGATTGCGGATGCGCCGCGACGGCCGATTGCAGCACGCTCAGGCGCGTTCCCTGTTCTTCGCGCTTGACCAGAAACCGCGTGCCCAGCGCACGCATGCGGCCTTCGCGGGTTTCGACGATGAACGGTCGCGCATCGCCATGACCGGTCTCGATGAGGATTTCGCCTTCCTGCAACACCACCAACCGCTGCTTGTCATCGAACCGTACATCCATGGCGCTGTGGGTGTTGAGATTGACCACGGTGCCGTCCGCCAGCCGCACGGTGCGTTGCTCACCAGTAGCGGTGCGCTGGTCGGCGAGCCAGTAATCCAGCGGCAGATAGTGTTCTGCGGCAAACAGCGACAGGCCGATCACCGCGACAACACTGGCCAGACCACTGCCAAGCTTGCGCACACGCCGGCGAATGCCTTCGCGCGATTGCAGCAACGCGGCGCGGGCCGGACCGCTGGCCACGCTGAAACGCTGGTCGAGCATGCCCAACTGCCGCCAGGCGCGAGCGTGTTCTTCGTTGGCCGCGTGCCATTTGGCGAACTCTTCGCGCTCCAGTGGCGTGCTGGAATCGAGGGTCAATTGCCAGGCAATTGCCGCGTCCAGCACATGGGCCGGCACCGGTCTGGAACTGGCGGGGTTCATGTCGGCTCACCGTACAGGGCGATGTAGCACTGGCGGATACCCTGGGCCAGATACTGGCGCACCCGCGGCACCGACACGCCGAGTTTGTCGGCGATCTCGGCATGGGTCAGGCCATCGAGACGGTTATAGAGGAACGCAGCGCGGGCCTTGGTCGAGAGCTGGCCGAGCATTCGGTCGATGGCTTTGAGGTCTTCGAGAATCAGTTGCTGTTCTTCGACCGACGGCTGCTCGCCTTCGGGGATCAGCATCAGTTCGGCGAGATAGGCCTGCTCCAGTGCGGCGCGACGGAAGTAGTCGAACAGCAGGCCTTTGGCGATCGCCACCAGAAACGCCCGGGGTTCGCGGGGTGTCAGCAGTTCCTCGCGACCGAGCAGGCGCACGAAGGTGTCCTGACTCAGGTCTTCGGCGCGTTGCGGACAAGCCACGTTGCGCCGCAGCCAGGCCAGCAGCCAGCCGCGATGGTCGCGATACAACGCACCGACGAGCTCACTGTGAGGGCTTTGGGCTGACGACACGAAGGCACCGACTGGGAAATGTTAACCAACGAGAATTGTTCGCGATTGTGGCAGAGGTGGGAATGGTTAGCAATTGGCCACCGGTCGGGTTGTCGGGCGACAACCCGGGGTTCAGAACGAATGTGTCTGCTGGCGGCGCTTCCACTGGCTCAGGCGTTGTTGCAGATTCAATGGGCTGTGAATCTGCTGCTGCCGTGCCCGGCTGAACAGAATCAACGCCAGTTCCGCTGTGGCCAGTGCGTCGGCGCTGGCATGGTGACGCTCGAACACTTCGAGCTTGAACCAGTTGATCCACTCGTCCAGACCCGCTTCGCGAATGTGCGCCTGAGGGCAAACCAGCGGTGCAATGTCGGCGACATCCAGAAACACCTGCTGCAACTTGTGCCCCAGATGTTCCTTCACCGCCCGGCCCAGCATGTGTTGATCGAACGGTGCGTGGAATGCCAGCACCGGACTGTCGCCAATGAACTCCAGCAGCTCGAGCAATGCCTCGGCCGGCTCGCTGCCGGCGGCAATCGCGTTCGGCCCCAGCCCATGAATCAACACGCTGGGGCTGACCTTGAGTTCACGACATTGCAGCGTGCGTTCGAACTGCTGGCTGAAGTCGATGGCACCGTCTTCGATCACCACCGCGCCGATCGACAGCACCCGATCCTTGTTCAGGTTGAGCCCGGTGGTTTCCAGATCCAGCACCACCCAGCGCTGTTCGCGCAGACTGCACTCGCTCAGTTCGCCGATTGCCGGCAGTTGCGTCAGGCGTTGTCGCAGATCGTCCGGCAGAACGGGACTGGCCGGACGCAGCCACGAGA
The DNA here is from genome assembly GCF_003352185.1 of Pseudomonas kribbensis. GTDB lineage: Bacteria > Pseudomonadota > Gammaproteobacteria > Pseudomonadales > Pseudomonadaceae > Aquipseudomonas > Aquipseudomonas kribbensis. The sequence goes on along the minus strand of NZ_CP029608.1, from coordinate 5,770,780 downwards.
ACAGGCTCATAGCTGATACCGCAGGGTCAGGCTGCTTTGCAGGCGTTGGGCCTGGCGCAGGGATTCACGCAGGATGCGCCGGTCCAGATGATTGAGGCTGTCGGGATCGACACGGTTCGAATACGGCAGGTTTTCCCGGGTCTGCAGTTGATGCTGTTGCATGCGCGTCTGCTGGATGAAGTGATAGGCCTCTTCGTAAGCGGCGCCATCCAGTCGCTCGATGACTTCTTTATCGACCAACTGGCGGAAACGTTCGAGGGTGTTGTTCGCATCGATGCCGTTGGCCAGTGCCAGCAGGCGTGCGCCATCGACAAACGGGGTCAGGCCCTGGATCTTCAGGTCCAGCGTGGCTTTCTCGCCGTTCTTTTTCGTCAGTACGAACTCACGGAAACGTCCCACCGGCGGACGGTTGCGCAGGGCGTTTTCGGCCATCATCCGTTGGAACAAACGATTGTCGCCGACCTGATCGAGAATCCCCCGGCGCAATTGCTCGCAACCTTGTTCATCGCCCCAGACCACCCGCAGGTCGAAATAGATGCTTGAGCCCAGCAGGTTTTCCGGCGTCGCTTCGCGGATGAACGCGGCGAAGCGCCGGGCCCATTCGGCGCGGGACAAACACAGCTGCGGATTGCCGGCCATGACGTTGCCCTTGCACAGGGTGAAGCCGCACTGCGCCAGGCTGTTATTGATCTGCTGGGCGATGGGCAACAGCTTGCCGCGAATCTCCGCCGCATGGGCCGCATCCCGGGCTTCGAACAGAATGCCGTTGTCCTGATCGGTGTGCAGGGTCTGCTCGCGCCGGCCTTCGCTGCCGAAGCACAACCAGCTGAACGGCACACCGGGGTCGCCTTTCTCGGCGAGGGTCAGCTCGATCACCCGGCACACGGTGTGATCGTTGAGCAGGGTGATGATGTGGGTGATCTGTGTCGAGGAGGCACCGTGAGCGAGCATGCGCTCCACCAGTTGGCCGATCTCGCCGCGCAGGGTCACCAGTTGTTCAACCCGCTGGGCGCTGCGGATGGTCCGCGCCAGATGCACCAGATCGACCCGTTGCAGCGAAAACAGATCGCGCTCGGAAACCACGCCGCACAATCGCTGATCCTTGACCAGGCAGACGTGGGCGATGTGCCGCTCGGTCATGGCAATCGCTGCGTCGAAGGCGCTGTGATCTGGCGACAGATAGAACGGCGAGGGCGTCATGTGGCGTTCGATGGGTTCGTTGAAATCGCCGACACCTTCAGCCACCACATGACGCAGGTCGCGCAGGGTGAAAATCCCCAGCGGCGCCTTGTGTTCATCCACCGCGACGATGCTGCCGACCTGTTGCTCATGCATCAGCTTCACCGCTTCGCGCAACGGCGTGGTCGGGCTGCAGGTTACCGGATGGCGCATGGCCAATTCGCCGAGGCGGGTGTTCAGCGAATACTGGGTGCCGAGGGTTTCCACGGCTTTCTGCTGGACCTGCTGGTTGACCTGATCAAGCAGGCTGCTGACCCCGCGCAGGGCGAAGTCGCGGAAGGTGTTGGAGAGGGCGAACAGCTTGATGAACGCCAATTTGTTCAGTTGCAGGCAGAAGGTGTCTTCGCCGGCCAGGTGTTCGGTGCGGGTCGCCCGTTCGCCAAGCAGCGCGGCGAGGGGGAAACACTCGCCAGTGGTGATTTCAAAGGTGGTTTCGGTGCCGCCCTTGGCCGTGTGCGGACGCTCGCCGACCACCCGGCCTTGCTTGACGATGTAGAAGTGTTCGACCGGCCCGTCGGCGGGTTTGATGATGCTCTCGCCCTGACCGTAAAAGCGCAGCTGGCATTGCTCCACCAGATAGGCCAGGTGGGCGTGTTCCATCTGATTGAAAGGGGGGAAGCGCTGGAGGAATTGCAATGTGCCCTGAATGTTCTGCAACACCGCGGTTTTCCCTGCCTGGGTGAAGGCGTCCGCTTTACTCATAACCATTACCGCAGTCTTTTTCGAATTGTTGTTATTGGATCGTTGCAGCCATGGTCGACCCCGGCGCGCAGGGTGCCCATTGGACGTAAGTCTAGGTTTGGCATGCCGTTGGGTAGTTTTCGGATATGCCCTACACAAACAGTCGGAAATTCTCGGGTTCGCCCCTTGGAAAAAAATCCGACGAAGTGCACATTGAAGCTCTGCCCAGCGATGTCTGACCACTGTGCCAGGGGATCGATTTTGAAAACGTAGAGAACGCCATGTCCGACCACGATATTTTGAGCGACGCCGAGCGGGAAGCGCTCAGCGCCGTCATGCTGGAACCCGATCTGCCGCCGCAGCGGGTGCTGATCGTCGACGACGACAAGGATGCCCGCGAGTTGTTGTCGGAGATCCTCGGGCTGGATGGCATTCGTTGCATGACCGCGGCCAGCGGCGAGTCCGCGCTGAAGATGATCGAGGAAAAACCTTCAATCGGCCTGGTGATCACCGATCTGCGGATGGGCCATGTCGACGGGCTGGACCTGATTCGTCAGGTGCGAGAGTCGGCAAGGGCGGCGATGCCGATCATCATCGTCTCGGGCGATGCGGACGTGAAGGATGCGATTGCGGCGATGCATTTGAGCGTGGTGGACTTTTTGCTGAAGCCGATTGATACCGCCAAATTGCTTGGACTGGTCAAGCATGAGTTGGGGATCGAGCCCTAGTTTTCCGACACAAACAAAAAAGCCCTGATCAAAAGATCAGGGCTTTTTCATGTCCGGCATCCGCGCAGGTTACAGGCCGTTCGCAGCCTTGAACTCGCGACGACGACGGTGCAGGACCGGCTCGGTGTAGCCGTTCGGCTGCTTGGTGCCTTCGATCACCAGTTCGACCGCCGCCTGGAAGGCGATGTTGCTGTCGAAGTTCGGCGCCAGCGGACGGTACAGCGGGTCGTTGGCGTTCTGACGGTCAACCACCGGCGCCATGCGCTTGAGGCTTTCCATCACTTGCGCTTCGGTCACGATGCCGTGGCGCAGCCAGTTGGCGATGTGCTGGCTGGAGATACGCAGCGTTGCACGGTCTTCCATCAGGCCGACGTCGTTGATGTCCGGCACTTTCGAACAGCCCACGCCCTGGTCGATCCAGCGCACCACGTAACCGAGAATGCCCTGGGCGTTGTTGTCCAGTTCGTTCTTGATCTGTTCCGGCGTCCAGTTCGGGTTGACTGCCAGCGGGATGGTCAGGATGTCATCGACCGAAGCGCGGGCACGTTTGGCCAGCTCGGCCTGACGGGCGAACACGTCGACCTTGTGGTAGTGCAGCGCGTGCAGTGCGGCAGCCGTCGGCGATGGAACCCAGGCGGTGTTGGCACCGGCCAGCGGGTGAGCGATTTTCTGTTCGAGCATCGCCGCCATCAGGTCGGGCATCGCCCACATGCCTTTACCGATTTGTGCACGACCTTGCAGGCCGGTGCTCAGACCGATATCGACGTTCCAGTTCTCGTAGGCACCGATCCACTTTTCAGCCTTCATGTCGGCCTTGCGCACCATCGGCCCGGCTTCCATGGAGGTGTGGATTTCGTCGCCGGTGCGGTCGAGGAAGCCGGTGTTGATGAACACCACGCGCTCGCTGGCCGCCTGGATGCAGGCCTTGAGGTTGACCGTGGTACGGCGTTCCTCATCCATGATCCCGACTTTCAGGGTGTTGCGCTTGAGGCCCAGCACGTCTTCGATGCGACCGAACAGTTCGTTGGTGAACGCCGCTTCTTCCGGGCCGTGCATCTTCGGTTTAACGATGTAGACGGAACCGGTGCGGGTGTTCTTGCGCGAAGTGTTGCCGCTCAGGTTGTGCATCGCCGCGAGGCAAGTCACCAGACCGTCGAGGATGCCTTCCGGCACTTCGTTGCCGTGCTTGTCGAGGATCGCGTCGATGGTCATCAGGTGACCGACGTTACGCACGAACAGCAGCGAGCGTCCGTGCAGGGTCAGTTCGCTGCCGTCGACCTTGGTGTAGGTGCGATCCGGGTTCATGGTACGGGTGAAGGTCTGGCCGCCCTTGGAAACGGATTCCGCCAGGTCGCCCTTCATCAGGCCCAGCCAGTTGCGGTAGATCACCACTTTGTCGTCGGCATCGACGGCAGCCACAGAGTCTTCGCAGTCCATGATTGTGGTCAGCGCCGCTTCCATCAGGATGTCTTTGACGCCGGCGGCGTCGGTCTGGCCGACCGGGGTGCTGGCGTCGATCTGGATTTCGAAATGCAGACCGTTGTTCTTCAGCAGGATCGCGATCGGTGCCGACGCATCGCCCTGGAAGCCGATCAGTTGTGCATCGTTGCGCAGGCCGCTGTTGCTGCCGCCCTTGAGGGTGACGACCAGTTTGCCGTCAGCAATCTTGTAACCGGTGGAATCGACGTGGGAGCCGGCCGCCAGTGGCGCCGCTTCGTCGAGGAATGCACGGGCGAAGGCGATGACTTTGTCGCCACGCACTTTGTTGTAGCCTTTGCCTTTTTCCGCGCCGCCGGCTTCGCTGATGGCGTCGGTGCCATACAGGGCGTCGTACAGCGAGCCCCAGCGGGCGTTCGAGGCGTTGAGGGCGAAGCGGGCGTTCATCACCGGAACCACGAGTTGCGGGCCGGCGGTACGGGCGATTTCGTCATCGACGTTTTGCGTCGTTGCCTGGAAATCAGCCGCTTCTGGCAGCAGATAACCGATCTCTTGCAGGAAGGCTTTGTAGGCCACGGCGTCGTGGGGCTGACCGGCACGGGTCTGGTGCCAGCCATCGATACGGGCCTGGAAGTCATCGCGTTTGGCGAGTAGGGCTTTGTTCTTCGGCGCCAGGTCGTGAATGACCTTGTCGGCACCTTCCCAGAATTTTTCGGCGGTGAGGCCGGTACCGGGAATGGCTTCGTTGTTCACGAAGTCGAACAGGACTTTGGCGACCTGCAGGCCACCGACTTGAACGTGTTCAGTCATTGCTTGCCTCACTCTGCTCAGCTATTTCGCTTTTCAGCTCTTCAATTTAACAATGAAGCCTCTGGCCATTTAAACCACAAACCCCTCGACCAGTACATGCCATCGCTGGCGGCTGGGCTGGGACCAATCAACGGCTTGGGGGCCTTGCTGACGGGGCTTTCAGGGTTGCGAACGTGCCTTGGGCAGACATCGATCCAACGTTATGTAGTGCGCGCTGCGGCATACTACATGATGACTTGCGGTTGTGAAAATCAGACTAATTACGTCGTTCTGCGACCCCATGACGCATTGCGGTCACGGCGCGGAACGGGATGTTCTCAAAAAACCAATGGATTGTTCCAGCTAAATATCAAAAGTTGTACACATAAATACTATGTGTCTGCTACGGCCCCTCGTTTGCCGTCATCACGGCAGTGCCGGCCGGCTTGCCTATACTTGCTTTTCTATAACAAAAGTCATGACAAGAGGGCTGCGCCATGGATCACCTCGTACTCACCGTCTTCGCGCCGGACAAGCCCGGGCAGGTCGAGCGCATCGCCCAATGCATCGCCGAACACGGCGGCAACTGGCTGGAAAGCCGCATGTCGCGAATGGCCGGGCAGTTCGCCGGGATTCTGCGAGTCGGTGTGCCGGCGGAGGCTTACGACGAATTAGTCGATGCCTTACAAGCGCTGTCGGCGCAGGGCATTCGCGTGCTGGTGGCCGAAAGCGGCATCGAGCAGGCCTGCACCTGGAAACCGATTGCCATGGAACTGGTGGGTAATGATCGTCCGGGCATCGTGCGCGACATCACCCGGTTGCTGAGCGAGCAGGGCGTGAACCTCGAACGGCTGGTGACCGAGGTGCGCCCGGCGCCGATGAGCAGCGAGCCGCTGTTCCACGCCGAGGCGATTCTGGCGGTGCCCCTGACTCTTTCACTGGATGTGCTGCAATCGCGCCTGGAAACCCTGGCCGATGACTTGATGGTGGAATTGGTGCTGCGCACCGACTTGTGAGGACGTATCGGGTTATCCAGTTTAAACGTGCACCTGCCTGTGGATAACCTGTAGAGACTGCCTTCCAGGCCACGTCCGCCGTGGCTTCGCGTGGATCGATCAAAAAACCGCCAGCATTCAGTGACTTGCGCACAAACGGCGGGGATCACGCTGTGGATAACCTTGGGAAGGAACGATACAGGCCACGAGAACCGTGGCCTGTGGAGGTTTGTGCGTTTTTTGATCAGCTGCGCCGACGCAGACTTATCCACGCATCGACGCTGTACACCGCCAGACCAGCCCAGATAAACATGAAGGCGATCAGCGTGCTGGACGACAAATGCTCGCCGAACAGCAGCACGGCTTGCAGCAGCACCAGGGTCGGCGCCAGGTATTGCAGGAAACCGAGGGTGGTGTAAGGCAGGTGCCGGGCGGCGGCGTTGAAGCACACCAGCGGCACCAGCGTCACCGGACCGGCCGCCACTAGCCACCAGGCTTCTGAAGTAGTCCAGAACGCGGCCTGTGCGCTGGTGGCGGTCGGATTGAACAGCAGCCACGCGAGGGCGATCGGCACCAGCATCCAGGTTTCCACCACCAGCCCCGGCAGTGCCTTGACCGGCGCCTGCTTGCGGATCAGCCCGTAGAAACCGAAGGTCAGTGCCAGCACCAGCGATACCCACGGCAGACTGCCAACCTGCCACACCTGCTGCGCAACGCCGACCGCCGCCAGTCCGACCGCCAGCCACTGCATGCGGCGCAGTCGTTCGCCGAGGATCAGCATGCCCAGCAACACGTTCACCAGCGGGTTGATGTAGTAACCGAGGCTCGCTTCCAGCATCCGGCCGTTATTTACCGACCAGACGTAGGTCAGCCAGTTGGCCGCGATCAAGGTGCCGCTCAGCGCCAGAATCGCCAGGCGTTTCGGGTTGTCGCGCAGCTCCTGCCACCAGCCCGGATGCTTCCAGACCAGCAACAACAGCCCGCCGAACAGCGCCGACCACAGCACCCGGTGGATGATGATTTCCACCGCCGGGACTTCGGCGATGGCTTTGAAGTAGAGCGGGAACAGTCCCCAGATGATGTAGGCACTCAGGCCCAGAATGTACCCGCGACGCGGGTTGGCGGCTTGCATGCAGAGTCCTTGCTTAGGCAGCTAACAAAGCAGCGATTGTACGGGCAGTTGTATAGACGTGTCGTGTCAGAAAAGCTTCAACGGCTCTTCATTCAACGCCGCCAGTTGCTCACGCAACGCCAGCACCTGATCGCCCCAATACCGTTCGCTGCCGAACCACGGAAAACTGCGAGGAAACGCCGGATCGTCCCAGCGTCGGGCCAGCCAGGCGCTGTAGTGCATCAGGCGCAGGGCGCGCAGCGGTTCGATCAGCGCCAGCTCCCGCGGGTCGAAATCGTGGAATTCGTTGTAGCCGTCCATCAATTCCGACAGCTGTCCGAGACAATCCTGACGGTCGCCGGCGAGCATCATCCAGATGTCCTGTACCGCCGGGCCCATGCGGCAGTCGTCGAGGTCGACGATGTGGAACATCTCGTCGCGGCACATCATGTTGCCGGGGTGGCAGTCGCCGTGCATGCGAATGTTCTGGTGCGGCGTGGCGGCATAGACATCTTCCACGCGCTTGAGCAGGTCGCGGGCGACGGACTCGTAGGCCGGCAGCAGGCTTTTCGGAATGAAGTTGCCTTCCAGCAAAGTGCTCAGCGACGCATGGCCGAAGTTCTGCACGGCCAGCGCTTCGCGGTGCTCGAACGGTTTGGTCCCACCGACTGCGTGCATGCGCCCGAGCAACTGGCCGAGGCGATACAACTGATCGAGATTGCCCGGCTCCGGCGCCCGGCCACCGCGACGGGGAAACAGGGTGAAACGGAAACCGGCGTGTTCGTGCAGGGTCTGGCCGTTGTGGACCAGTGGCGCCACCACCGGGATCTCGACGTCGGCCAGTTCGAAGGTGAACTGGTGTTCTTCGAGAATCGCTTCGTTGGTCCAGCGCTGCGGGCGATAGAACTTGGCGATCAGCGGTTCGGAGTCTTCGATGCCGACCTGATAGACGCGGTTTTCGTAACTGTTGAGCGCCAGAATGCGCGCGTCGCTCAGAAAACCGATGCTTTCGACGGCATCGAGCACGAGGTCTGGGGTGAGGGTTTCAAACGGGTGGGCCATGCTGACTCCTGCGCGCGGCAGGCTGCCGCGTCCGGCCCAGCATGGTAGCGCAGACGGGCTGTCTTGAGTGGGATCGTTCCCGTGCAGGGCACGGGAACGATCAGAGCGTTGCGGCATCAGGCGCCGACGATCCCGCCATCCTCACGGGTAATCGCCATCACCGAAGAGCGCGGCTTGCCGTTCGGCAAATGCTCGGGGAAGGTCGAACCGCCGTTCTCGCCCGGATGCTGGATCCCGACAAACAGGGTTTTCTGGTCCGGCGAGAAACTGATCCCGGTGACTTCGCAACCGATCGGCCCGACCATGAACCGGCGAATTTCGCCGGTCTTGGGGTCGGCGCAGAGCATCTGGTTGTTGCCCATCCCGGCAAAGTCCCCGGCGTTGCTCGAATCACCGTCGGTGAGAATCCACAGTCGGCCAGCCTTGTCGAAACCGAGGCCGTCCGGGCTGTTGAACATGTTCTGCGGGGTGATGTTGGACGAGCCGCCCTTCGGCGTCCCGGCGTGTACGCTCGGGTTGCCGGCCACCACGAACAGATCCCAGCCGAAAGTCTTCGAACCGTGATCGTCGCGGTCAGTGCGCCAACGCAGAATCTGCCCGTAGACGTTCTTCTCGCGCGGGTTTGGCCCGCCCACCGGTTGCCCGTCTTCGCCGCGCTTGGCGTTGTTGGTCAGGGTGCAATAAACCTGGCCGTCCTTCGGGCTGACCACGATCCATTCCGGGCGGTCCATGCGCGTGGCGCCGACGACGCTGGCCGCCAGACGTGCGTGGATCAGCACTTCAGCCTGATCGGCAAAACCGCTGCTGGCGTCGATGCCGTTCTTGCCGTGGGTCAGTTCGATCCACTGGCCCTGGCCTTTCGGGTGGTCGGGGTTGCCGTCGCCCGCGTCGAACTTAGCCACGTACAGGGTGCCGTGGTCGAGGATGTCGCGGTTGGCTTTGGCGTTGCGGTGATTGATGCGGTCGCGGCTGACGAATTTGTAGATGAACTCGCCGCGTTCGTCGTCGCCCATGTACACCACGGCGCGACCGTCGTCGGTCTCGGCCAGGGCGGCGTTTTCATGTTTGAAGCGACCGAGGGCGGTGCGTTTGACCGGCGTCGATTGCGGATCGAACGGGTCGATTTCCACCACCCAGCCATGACGGTTCAGCTCGTTCGGGTTCTTCGCCATGTCGAAGCGCGGATCGAACGGATGCCAGTTGATCTCGCGGCTGGCGGCTGTCACGCCATAGCGTTTCTGCGCCGGGTCGAATTGCTGTTGGGCGTTGCTGCTGCCGAAGCAGTCGGTGAAGTTCTCTTCGCAGGTCAGGTAAGTGCCCCACGGCGTCTTGCCGTTGGCGCAGTTCTGAAAGGTGCCGAGGACTTTCTTGCCGTGCTTGTCGGCGCTGGTTTTCATCAGCTCGTGGCCGGCCGCCGGGCCGCTGATGCGCAACGGCGAATTGCCGTGGATGCGCCGGTTGTAGCGCGAGCCCTGGACGAACTGCCACTGACCGTTCTTGCGTGCCACTTCGATCACCGACACACCTTCGCAGGCCAGGGCCTTGCGCACGTCTTCCGCCGACTGCGGCAGGCCGCCGTGGGGATAGAGGTAGCGGTAGTTGGTGTATTCGTTGTTGATCGCCATCAGCGCGCGATTCTTGTCGTCCGGGAAGGCGAACAGGCTCATGCCGTCGTTGTTGTCACCGAACTGCACTTCCTGTGCAGCCGCTGTGCCGTTGCCGCTCGGGTCGAAGGCCGGGCCGTTCTTGTGCAGGGGCTGGCCCCAGCTGATCAGCACCGACGACTTGTAGCCCTTGGGCAGGCTGATGACGTCGGTGGTGGCGGCCGGAATGCTGTCGAAGCCCAGCAGGCGGCTGTTGCCGGCGCTGATACCGGTGGCCAGGGCGCTGCGGCTCAACAGGCTGCCACCGAGGAACATCGCCGCGCCGCACAGTGCGCCGGCACCGATGAAACCGCGACGGCTCATGCCGACCATTTTTTCCAGGTCAGTGGATTGGTTTTCTTCTAATAGGCTCACATCAGGCTCCCTGCTTGGTTTTGGCAGCCACCTTAATGAGAGGCGATGAAGCTTTTGTTGCAGGGATCCGGGCTAGAGCGGTGTGCCGATCAGCACATTGGACGGCGAGAACTGCACTTGTACCGGCTGGTCGACGGTCAGTTTGTGGGTGCGCAGGTGCAGCGGCTCAGCCAGGGCGCAGAGTGTCTGGCCATTGGGCAGGGCGATGCGCACTTCGCTGGGGCCGTCCTCGGCGTCGAGAATCGCTTCGAGAGTGCCCTCGAGAAGATTGTGACCAGATGTTGCGGCCTGTCCGTTGCCCAACAATTCAAGCCAACCAGCCTTGATCAATGCCACCACTTCGGTGCCCGGTTGCAGCTCCAGATGCACGGTGCTGTCGTGGGTGATCTGCGCATCGATGCACAGGCCTTCGGCCAGTTCGAGACGGATCAGGTCATTGCGGCCCTGATGCTCGATGCTGACGACCTTGCCGTGCAATTGGTTGCGGGCGCTGGTCCGGAGCATCAAGCGACCGAGCAGGTCCAGATCGCTGGCGTCTTCGGCGGCTTCCAGCACCTGCGCCTGCAAGGCCTGCAGCTTCTGATAAAGACGCAGCACCCGTTCGCCCTCGCTGGACAGTTTCGCGCCACCGCCGCCCTTGCCGCCGACAGCCCGTTCGACCAACGGTTTCTGGGCCAGATTGTTCAGCTCATCGATGGCATCCCACGCCGCCTTGTAACTCAGGCCCGCGCTTTTCGCGGCGCGGGTGATCGAGCCCTGTTCGGCGATGTGTTGCAGCAGGGCGATACGCTGCGGGCGGCGGACGATGTGCTGGGACAACAGGGAAGGCAGGGACATGTCGGGTGCTTTGTGCTGGGTTGATGGAGGAGGAAGTTGGCCGCTTGGCGCGTGCGAGTCAAGCCGCGTCGCCAGGTTTCGGTGTTCGGGCCAGGCAGTAGACGTCGACCCGCGCGGCGCCAGCGTCCACCAGCAGCCGGGCCAACGCCTGGGCGGTGGCACCGGTGGTCAACACATCATCCACCAAGGCCAGATGTCGACCTTGTACATGAGCGTCTGGCAAAAGATCGAAGGTGTTGCGCAGATTGCGTTTACGCGCCTTGGCGTCGAGTGCCTGCTGGGCGCTGGTGTCCCGGATACGGCGCAGGACATGTTCTTCGCAGGGCAGATCCAGTTGCTTGCCGAGCCACCGCGCCAGCATGGCTGCCTGATTGAATCCGCGCTGCCGCAGGCGCTTGTTCGCCAATGGCACTGGCAACAAGGCGTCGGGGCGTGGCAGGCCCTCGTCGAAGCGATGTTGCAGAAATTGCCCGAGAACCTCGCCCAACAGGCGGCCAAACGGCCATTTTGCGTTGTGCTTGAAACGGGTGATCAAGCTGTCCACCGGGAAGCCGTAGGACCAGGGTGCTACCACCTGCTCGAAGGCGGGCGGATCTTTCAGGCAACCGCCGCATGTCAGGCCCGCTGCGGGCAGGGACAATGCGCAGGTCATGCATTGATCGCCAAGCCAGGGCAGGTCGGTTTCGCAGGCTACGCAGAGGGGTGTTTCGGTTTCCGCCGGCTCATCGCAAATCAAACAGTGCTGGTTGTTATTTAACCAGATGTAAACCGGGCTATCTTGATGTGGTTGACAGTGCATGTCTCTTCCTTAAATATGCCGAACATCCGTGTCGTGCCTGTGGGTATTCCGTTTCCCCAGGCGCAAGCCAAGCATAACCAAGGAATCGCCCATGAGCGCCAGCACCACTGCCACCCTGCGTCACGACTGGTCTTTGGCCGAAGTCAAAGCACTCTTCGTTCAGCCATTCAACGACTTGCTGTTCCAGGCGCAGACGGTGCACCGCGCGCATTTCGACGCCAACCGCGTCCAGGTTTCCACCCTGCTGTCGATCAAGACCGGCGCCTGCCCGGAAGATTGCAAATATTGTCCGCAGTCCGGTCACTACAACACCGGCCTGGAAAAAGAAAAGCTGATGGAAGTGCAGAAAGTCCTCGAAGAGGCTGCCCGCGCCAAGGCCATCGGCTCGACCCGTTTCTGCATGGGTGCGGCGTGGAAGCATCCGTCGGCCAAGGACATGCCCTACGTCTTGAAGATGGTCGAAGGCGTGAAAGCCATGGGGCTGGAAACCTGCATGACCCTCGGTCGTCTCGATCAGGATCAGACCGAAGCACTGGCCAAGGCCGGCCTCGACTACTACAACCACAACCTCGACACCTCGCCGGAGTTCTACGGCAGCATCATCACCACCCGCACCTACAGCGAGCGTCTGCAGACTCTGGCCTACGTACGCGATGCCGGTATGAAAATCTGCTCCGGCGGCATCCTCGGCATGGGCGAGTCTCTCGATGACCGCGCCAACCTGCTGATCCAGTTGGCCAATCTGCCGGAGCACCCGGAATCGGTGCCGATCAACATGCTGGTGAAAGTGGCCGGCACGCCGCTGGAAAACGCTGACGACGTTGATCCGTTCGACTTCATCCGCATGCTCGCCGTGGCGCGTATCCTCATGCCGCAGTCCCACGTGCGCCTGTCCGCCGGCCGCGAGGCGATGAACGAGCAGATGCAGGCCCTGGCGTTCTTCGCCGGCGCCAACTCGATTTTCTACGGTGACAAACTGCTGACCACCGCCAACCCTCAGGCCGACAAGGACATGCAGCTGTTTGCGCGTCTGGGCATTCAGCCGGAAGCCCGTGAAGAGCACGCCGACGAAGTGCATCAGGCCGCCATCGAGCAGGCGCTGGTGGAGCAGAAGAGCAGCGAGCAGTTCTACAACGCGGCGGTGTAAAAACCTGCGCGGATTCCTCTGAAGGAATGCAAACCCCTGTGGGAGCGAGCTTGCTCGCGAAAGCGGTGCTTCAGTCGACATTGATGTCGGATGTGAAGGCCTCTTCGCGAGCAGGCTCGCTCCCACAAGGGATCTGTGTCACTTGAATGTCGAGGCTTGCATGTCTTTCGATCTCGCCGCACGCCTTGCTGCCCGTCGTGCCGAAAATCTCTATCGCCAGCGACCGCTGCTTGAAAGCCCTCAGGGGCCGCAGGTGGTGGTCGACGGTCAGTCGTTGCTGGCGTTCTGCAACAACGATTACCTGGGCCTGGCCAATCATCCGCAAGTGATCGAAGCCTGGCGTGCCGGTGCTTCGAAGTGGGGCGTTGGCGGCGGAGCTTCGCATCTGGTGATCGGCCACAGCGGCCCGCATCATGAGTTGGAGGAAGCCCTGGCCGACCTTACCGGACGGCCACGTGCGCTGTTGTTCACCACCGGCTACATGGCCAACCTCGGCGCGGTCACGGCGCTGGTCGGGCAGGGCGACACGGTGCTGGAAGACCGGCTCAATCATGCGTCGTTGCTGGACGCCGGATTGTTGTCCGGTGCGCGCTTCAATCGCTATCTGCACAACGACGCCGATAGCCTCGCCAAGCGTCTGGAGAAAGCCACCGGCAATACGCTGGTGGTTACCGACGGCGTGTTCAGCATGGACGGCGATCTCGCCGACCTGCCGGCGCTGGCCCGAGAGGCCAAGGCCAAAGGCGCTTGGTTGATGGTCGATGACGCCCACGGTTTCGGCCCGCTGGGTGCAAACGGTGGCGGAATCGTCGAGCATTTCGGTCTGAGCCAGGAAGACGTGCCGGTGCTGGTTGGCACGCTCGGCAAAGCGTTCGGCACGGCGGGCGCGTTTGTCGCCGGCAGTGAAGAGTTGATCGAAAGCCTGATCCAGTTTGCCCGCCCCTACATCTACACCACCAGCCAGCCACCGGCGCTGGCCTGCGCGACGCTGAAAAGTCTGGAGTTGCTGCGCAGCGAACACTGGCGCCGCGAGCATCTGCAGACGTTGATCCGCCAGTTCCGCCACGGCGCCGAGCAGATCGGACTGGAACTGATGGACAGCTTTACGCCTATCCAGCCGATCATGATTGGTGATGCCGGCCGCGCCGTGCGTTTGTCGCAGATGCTGCGCGAGCGGGGGCTGATGGTCACCGCGATCCGTCCGCCGACCGTGCCTGCCGGCAGTGCGCGGCTGCGGGTCACCCTGACTGCCGCCCACAGCGAGGCGCAGGTGCAACTATTGTTAGAAGGACTGGCCGATTGCTTTGCCCAACTCAAGTCGGAGCCAAGCCATGCGTGATCGACTGATTCTGCTCCCCGGCTGGGGCCTCGGGGTGTCCCCACTGGAACCGTTGGCGGCGGCGCTGCGCGGACTCGACGAACACCTGACGGTGGAAATCGAACCGTTGCCGGAGCTGGCGTCCAGCGATCCCGAAGACTGGCTCGACGAACTCGATGAACGCATTCCCCAGGATGTCTGGCTCGGTGGCTGGTCGCTGGGCGGCATGCTGGCTTCTGAACTGGCGGCGCGGCGTGGTGAACATTGCTGCGGCTTGCTGACGCTGGCGAGCAATCCTTCTTTCGTTGCTCATGAACAATGGCCGAGCGCGATGCCGGCGGAAACCTTCGATGCATTTCTGGCCGGTTGCAGTGCCGACCCGCGCCAGACCCTCAAACGTTTTTCTCTGCTGTGTGCTCAAGGTGCGCAAGACCCGCGCGGCGTGTCGCGGCTGTTGCTCGGCGGTGCGCCGAATACTTCACCGATCGCCTTGATGGCTGGTCTGGAGTTGTTGGCGCAGATCGATACGCGCTATGCCTTGCAGGTGTTTCGAGGTCCGCAATTGCATCTGTTTGCCGGGCTGGACGGGCTGGTGCCGGCGGAAGCTGCGGGCGAGTTGTTCGCGTTGCTGGCGGATGTCGAGGTCGGGCTGATCGAGCAGGCCAGCCATGGGTTTCTTCTGGAAGACCCCCACGGTGTGGCCGGTGCGATCCAGGCGTTTTTAAGTGAGTGTGGTGATGACTGATTTGTCTCTCACGGCGCTGCCTGGCGGCTTGCCTGACAAGCGCCAGGTAGCGGCTTCCTTTTCCCGTGCAGCGGCCAGCTACGACAGCGTCGCCGAGTTGCAGCGTGATGTCGGTACGCAGTTGCTCAATCGTCTGCCGGTGGATTTTCTGCCGCTGCGCTGGCTGGATCTGGGCTGTGGCACCGGTTATTTCACCCGGGCGCTGGCCGAACGCTTTGCGGGTAACGAAGGGCTGGCGCTGGATATCGCCGAAGGCATGCTCAATCACGCCCGGCCGTTGGGCGGGGCCACACACTTTATTGCCGGCGATGCCGAACGCTTGCCGTTGCAGGATTCGACCTGCGATCTGATTTTCTCCAGCCTCGCGGTGCAGTGGTGTGCGGACTTCGAATCGGTGCTCGGTGAAGCTTTCCGGGTGCTGAAACCGGGGGGGATTTTCGCGTTTGCTAGTCTTTGTGTAGGGACGCTGTACGAATTGCGCGACAGTTGGCGTCAGGTTGATGGCCTGGTGCACGTCAACCGTTTCCGCGAATTCGCCCGGTACGAGCAATTGTGCGCGGCCAGTGGGCTGCGCACGGTCAGTCTGGAGAATCAGCCGCATGTGCTGCATTACCCGGATGTGCGCAGCCTGACACACGAACTCAAGGCGCTGGGCGCGCATAACCTGAACCCCGGTCGGCCGGGTGGATTGACCGGTCGGGCACGGATTCTGGGGCTGGTCGAAGCCTACGAGCAGTTCCGTCAGCAACAAGGCTTGCCGGCGACTTATCAGGTGGTCTACGCCGTGTTGGAGAAACCCTTATGAGCGCAGCCTATTTCATCACCGGAACCGACACTGACGTCGGCAAGACGACTGTCGCCGCCGGATTGCTGCATGCCGCCAGATCGGCTGGGTTGAGTACGGCGGCGGGTAAACCGGTGGCGTCCGGTTGTGTCGTGACGCCCAAAGGCCTGCGCAATTCCGATGCGCTGGCGTTGCAGGCCGAGTGCTCTTTGCCGCTGACTTATCAACAGGTCAATCCGGTAGCGTTCGAGCCGGCGATCGCGCCGCATCTGGCGGCACGAGAGGCCGGTGTGGCGCTGACCGTGCAATCGCTGCTGGGGCCGATGCGCGAGATTCTGGCCATGAACGCCGATTTCACGTTGATCGAAGGCGCGGGTGGCTGGCGGGTGCCGTTGGCGGATCAGGACAATCTTTCGGACCTGGCCATTGCGTTGCAGCTGCCAGTGATTCTGGTGGTGGGCGTGCGCCTTGGGTGTATCAGCCATGCTTTGCTGACGGCCGAGGCGATTGCCCGAGACGGACTGCAACTGGCCGGTTGGGTGGCGAATATCATTGATCCGAAGACTTCGCGGCTGGAGGAAAACCTCGCGACCCTGGCCGAGCGGATTCCGGCGCCGTGCCTGGGGCGAGTGCCGAAACTCAAGGCGCTCAGTGCCGAGACGGTCGCGGAACACTTGCAGTTGGATCTGCTCGACTGATTTTGGCTATGACAAGGCACTGTGCCATTAGTGTTTTTGACGGGTGTTTTTCTGACGCCTCTGGTTCAATGGCACCCATTGATCCTTCCCAAGGATGAGAGCTCCCATGGAAATCTCCGGAAACACAGCTTTTTATGCAGGTCTGAGCACCATTCAGACCGGGCAGAACCGCGTCGATCAGGCCGCCAGCCAGATCGCCAACAACACCATCGAGCGTTCGGTCACCAGCCAGTCTTCCGAGGCCCAGATCGATCGCCTGCGCGGTATCGATCGCAGCCAGCAAATGGATCCGGGCAGCGCCATGGCCGAGATGGCCCAGGGCAAGTTTCAAGTGGAACTGGGCACGAAAGTCGCCAAGGCATCCGATGAAATGCTCGGTACGATCATCGATACGTTCGCCTGATTTTCTGATCTGCGCTTTGCCAGACGCCGCGACTGTTCGCGGCGTTTTTCGTTGTAAGTCCTTCTCCCTCAACTAATCTTTTTTCATTGCACATGGCTCGCCCGGGCGCATGTCGCGGTGCTGTGTCCGGCGTTCTGAAAATGTGATGACGAATGGCAAAAGAACGACGCTTGACAAGATTTCGGCGTAAACGTATGTTTCAAACAACTGTTTGACCGTCACAACAAATCAATGCGGTCGTTCATTCCCGGTTACATCAGCAGAGGTTTATCGCTATGCCTGACTACAAGGCCCCCTTGCGTGATATTCGCTTCGTTCGTGACGAACTGCTCGGCTACGAAGCGCACTATCAGAGCCTTCCAGCGTGCGCAGAGGCAACGCCGGACATGGTTGACGCCATTCTCGAAGAGGGCGCCAAGTTTTGTGAGCAGGTGCTGGCACCGCTGAACCGCGTGGGCGACATCGAAGGTTGCACCTG
This sequence comes from Pseudomonas kribbensis, assembly GCF_003352185.1. GTDB lineage: Bacteria > Pseudomonadota > Gammaproteobacteria > Pseudomonadales > Pseudomonadaceae > Aquipseudomonas > Aquipseudomonas kribbensis. Next base: position 5,753,511 of record NZ_CP029608.1, on the reverse strand, counting down.
GAGCGAGTCCGGCGTGAAAACCCCGACTGGCTTCAAAGAGGCCTACAAGCAATTCGTCGAAGGCGGCTGGCCAAGCCTGGCTCACGACGTTGAGCACGGCGGTCAGGGCCTGCCTGAGTCGCTGGGTCTGGCTGTAAGTGAAATGGTTGGCGAAGCCAACTGGTCTTGGGGCATGTACCCGGGCCTGTCGCACGGTGCAATGAACACCATCTCCGAGCACGGCACCCCAGAGCAGCAGGAAGCCTATCTGACCAAACTGGTTTCCGGCGAATGGACCGGCACCATGTGCCTGACCGAGCCGCACTGCGGCACCGACCTGGGCATGTTGCGCACCAAGGCTGAACCTCAGGCCGACGGTTCCTACAAAGTCTCCGGCACCAAGATCTTCATCTCGGCCGGTGAACACGACATGGCCGACAACATCGTCCACATCGTACTGGCCCGCCTGCCGGATGCACCGGCCGGCACCAAAGGCATTTCCCTGTTCATCGTTCCGAAGTTCCTGCCGAATGCTGACGGCACCGTTGGCGCTCGCAACGCTGTGAGCTGCGGTTCGCTGGAACACAAGATGGGCATCCACGGCAACGCCACTTGCGTGATGAACTTCGACGGTGCGACCGGTTTCCTGATCGGCCCGGCGAACAAAGGCCTGAACTGCATGTTCACCTTCATGAACACCGCACGTCTGGGTACTGCGCTGCAAGGTCTGGCCCACGCCGAAATCGGCTTCCAGGGCGGTCTGAAATACGCTCGCGACCGTCTGCAAATGCGCTCCCTGACTGGCCCGAAAGCGCCGGACAAAGCCGCTGACCCGATCATCGTGCACCCTGACGTACGCCGCATGCTGTTGACCATGAAGGCATTCGCCGAAGGCAACCGTGCGATGGTGTACTTCACCGCCAAACAGGTCGACATCGTCAAATACGGCGTGGACGAAGAAGAGAAGAAGAAAGCCGACGCTCTGCTGGCCTTCATGACTCCGATCGCCAAAGCGTTCATGACCGAAGTCGGTTTCGAATCCGCCAACCACGGCGTGCAGATCTACGGCGGCCACGGCTTCATCGCCGAGTGGGGCATGGAGCAGAACGTTCGCGACAGCCGCATTTCGATGCTGTACGAAGGCACCACCGGCATCCAGGCACTCGACCTGCTGGGCCGTAAAGTGCTGATGACTCAAGGCGAGGCTCTGAAGGGCTTCACCAAGATCGTCCACAAGTTCTGCCAGAACAATGAAGGCAACGAAGCCGTAAAAGAATTCGTCACCCCGTTGGCTGCACTGAACAAAGAGTGGGGCGAGCTGACCATGAAGGTCGGTATGGCCGCCATGAAAGACCGCGAAGAAGTCGGCGCGGCCTCCGTGGATTACCTGATGTACTCCGGTTACGCCTGCCTGGCCTACTTCTGGGCCGACATGGCGCGTCTGGCTGCTGAAAAACTGGCTGCCGGCACCTCCGACGAGGCGTTCTACACCGCCAAGCTGCAAACCGCGCGCTTCTACTTCCAGCGCATCCTGCCGCGTACCCGTACGCATGTGGCAACCATGCTGTCGGGCGCCAACAACCTGATGGACATGAAGGAAGAGAACTTCTCGCTGGGCTACTAAGTCCTGGCGCGGGTTCCACAGAGACCGCCGCTCCTTCGGGAGCGGCGGTTTTTTTTGCGCTCGATATTCTCGATGTCGGTTCGTTCAACGATCTTCAAAGGGGTATGGCCATCATGATTGATGGCCATACTGGCCGTCTGGCAGTCATTCAGCAAAAAACCTTGATTGAGGCCTCAGAAACCGAGGGTTTCGGCCGTTAAAGAGACAACCTGTGATCTGGATCACATTGTGTGTGCTTAACTGGCCACATTGCAGGCACAATGCCATCTCTTTGCCAAGACGGTCGGAGCTTTACCCTTGCCGCGTTCTTCCGCTGTACGTTTCAGTCATTTCATACCTTCACTGCTGTTGTTGCTTGCGGGGCTGGCGGCTGCGTACGTCAAAGACCTCAACGTGTTCTTCACCTCGCTGTTCAACGTGTTGCCAACCCTGGTGCTGTTGCTCGGCGGGTCGTATTGCGCGGTTTACCGACGCCAGCGGGAACTGTTTCTGATGGTCACGGTGTACATCGCTTACTTTTTGCTCGACACCCAGACCGACTATTACCGTGACAACGGCAAGGTGCGCGAAGACGCGGCGGTGGTGTTCCATCTGGTGTGTCTGCTGCTGCCGTTGTTGTTCGGTCTGTTTGCGGCGTGGCAGGAGCGCACGCACCTGTTTCAGGACATGGTGGCGCGCTTTGCCGTGCTGCTGGCGTTTGGCAGTGTGGCGCTGGGGCTTGAGCAAAGTTATCCGCAGGCGTTGCTGATGTGGCTCTCGGAGATTCGCTGGCCAGCCCTGCATGGCGCATGGATGAGCCTGATCCAGATGTCCTATCCGGTGTTCCTCTCGGCGTTTCTGTTGCTGGCCTGGCAGTACTGGCGCAACCCGCGTCCGCTGCACGCGGCGCAACTGGTGGGGTTGCTCGGGGTGTTCTGGATGTTGCCGAAAACCTTCATCCTGCCGTTCACCCTGAACATCATGTGCAGCCAGGTGATGTTGATGATCGCCGCTGCGGTAGCGCACGAGGCTTATCAAATGGCCTTCCGTGACGAACTCACCGGTCTGCCGGGCCGTCGCGCACTCAACGAACGGATGCAGCGGCTGGGTCGCAACTACGTGCTGGCGATGAGCGACGTCGATCACTTCAAGAAATTCAACGACACCCATGGTCACGACGTGGGTGACCAGGTCTTGCGACTGGTCGCCAGCAAGCTGTCCAAAATCAGCGGTGGCGGTAGGGCGTATCGCTACGGTGGCGAGGAATTCGCCCTGGTGTTTGCAGGCAAGACCCTTGAAGAGTGCATGCCGCACCTGGAAGTCATACGCGAGTCGATCGCGTCCTACAACATCCAGCTGCGCAATCAGGAAAACCGCCCGCAGGACGATCAGCAGGGGCGTCAACGACGGGGCGGCTCCGGTGCGTCCAGCGTATCGGTCACGGTCAGTATTGGTGTCGCCGAACGGGTCGAGCAGCGCACCCCGGAAGACGTGCTCAAATCCGCCGACCAGGCGCTCTACGCCGCCAAGGGCGCGGGCCGCAACTGCGTGATGGCGTTCGGGCAGAACCGCCGTGGCGCGGTGCGCATGGACAGCGCTGCAGGTTGAGTGATGACGGCGCATTCAGCGTCTGGACAGTGATTGTGGGGCAGGGTGGCCGGCAGTAGGTTGAAACGATCTGCTGACGGAGAAGCCACCATGCCCGAGTACAAAGCTCCCCTGCGCGACATGCGCTTTCTGATCGACCACGTCTTCGACTTCCACACCCAGTACGCGGCCCTCGGCGCCCACGACGCCAGCCCGGACATGGTCAATGCGATCCTCGACGAGGGCGCGAAATTCTGTGAGAACGTTCTGGCACCGCTCAATCGCAGCGGCGACGAAGAGGGCTGCCATTTCGACAACGGCGTAGTGACAACACCTACAGGCTTCAAGCAAGCCTTCGCACAATACGTGGAAAGTGGCTGGCACGGTCTGGCGGCAGATCCGGTCTATGGCGGCCAGGGCCTGCCGAGTTCGCTGGGGCTGGTGATCAGCGAAATGGTCGCGTCCAGCAACACCTCCTGGGGCATGTACCCGGGCCTGACCCACGGCGCGATGTCGGCGATCCACGCCCACGGCACCGACGAACAGAAAAACACCTATCTGCGCAAACTCACCGCCGGGCAGTGGACCGGCACCATGTGCCTGACCGAAGCTCATTGCGGCACCGACCTGGGCATCATCAAGACCCGCGCCGTGCCCCGGGCCGACGGCAGTTATGCGATCACCGGCAGCAAGATTTTCATCTCCGCCGGCGAGCACGACATGAGCGACAACATCATTCATCTGGTGCTGGCCAAACTGCCGGACGCCCCGGCCGGGACCAAAGGCATTTCGCTGTTCATCGTGCCGAAATTCCTGCCCGATGCCGCTGGCGAGGCGGGGGAGCGCAATGGTGTTTCCTGCGGTTCGATCGAACACAAGATGGGCATCAAGGCCTCGGCCACCTGTGTGCTGAACTTCGATGACGCCAAAGGCTTCCTGATCGGCGAGCCGAACAAAGGCCTCAACTGCATGTTCACCATGATGAACCACGCGCGGCTCGGCACTGGGATGCAGGGTCTGTGTCTGGGCGAGGCGAGTTTTCAGGGCGCAATCAAATACGCCAACGACCGCTTGCAGATGCGCGCCCTGACCGGCGCCAAAGCTCCGGATAAACCGGCCGACCCGATCATCGTCCACCCGGACGTGCGACGCATGCTGCTGACCATGAAAGCCTTCAACGAAGGCAATCGCGCACTGACCTATTTCACTGCGCAGATGCTCGATGTCGCGCACCTGAGTCCGGACGCCGAGGCGCGTCAGAAGGCCGAAGATCTGTTGGCGTTTCTGACCCCGATCTGCAAGGCGTTCATGACCGACACCGGGCTGGAGGTGACCAACCACGGCATGCAGGTGTTTGGTGGCCACGGTTTCATCCGTGAGTGGGGCATGGAGCAACTGGTTCGCGACTGCCGGATTGCACCGATCTACGAGGGCACCAACGGCATTCAGGCGCTGGATCTGCTGGGGCGCAAAGTCCTTGGCAGCCAGGGCAAGCTGCTGCGCAACTTCACCAAAATCGTTCACAAATTCTGTGCGGCGAATGCCGGGCATGCGCAATTGGGCGGGTTTGTGGCGCAGCTCGATGGCCTCAATCAACAGTGGGGTGAGTTGACCCAGCAGGTCGGCATGGCGGCGATGAAGAACCCGGATGAAGTCGGCGCCGCGTCGGTGGATTACCTGATGTACAGCGGTTACATCGTCCTCGGCTATTTGTGGCTGCGCATGGCGCTGGTCGCCCAGGCGCAGCTGGAGTCGGGCGAGGGTGATGGCGATTTCTGCCAGGGCAAACTGGCGACGTGCGAGTTTTACTTCAAGCGGTTGTTGCCGCGTACGGCTGCGCACCGCGCGGCGATCGAGGCAGGCAGTGATTGCCTGATGAAACTGCCGGCGCAATTGTTCGCGCTGTAACACGCCACTGTTAAACAAAAGAGCCCGCTGATTGCGGGCTTCTTTTTGGGTGCAAGGAGGTGACTAAAAATAACAAAACAGTCATGGCCTGACCCTATGTGTCGCAAAAGTTGTTGGGTTACACTCCAGCTTAACGAAATCACCCTTCCACGAATCACCTGTTTAGATCTTTGCGAGGTTTGCCATGGCTGACTACAAAGCGCCGCTGCGCGATATGCGCTTCGTCCTCAATGAAGTGTTCGAAGTCGCCAAACTCTGGGCCGAACTGCCGGCCCTGGCCGAGACCGTCGACGCGGAAACCGTTGAAGCCATTCTCGAAGAGGCCGGCAAGGTCACCAGCAAAAGCATCGCGCCCCTGAGCCGCGCGGCCGACGAAGAGGGTTGCCACTGGGCCGACGGTGCCGTCACCACCCCGGCCGGTTTCCCACAGGCCTATCAGACTTATGCCGAAGGCGGCTGGGTCGGTGTTGGCGGTGATCCGGAATACGGCGGCATGGGCATGCCCAAAGCCGTCTCGGCTCAGGTCGAAGAGATGGTCAACTCCGCCAGCCTGTCCTTCGGTCTGTACCCGATGCTGACGGCCGGCGCCTGCCTGTCGATCAACGCCCACGCCAGCGAAGAGCTGAAAGCCGCTTACCTGCCGAACATGTACGCCGGCGTCTGGGCCGGTTCCATGTGCCTGACCGAGCCGCATGCCGGTACCGACCTGGGCATCATCCGCACCAAGGCCGAGCCTCAGGCCGACGGTTCCTACAAGGTCAGCGGCACCAAGATCTTTATCACCGGCGGTGAGCACGACCTGACCGAAAACATCATCCACCTGGTGCTGGCCAAACTGCCGGACGCACCGGCGGGGCCGAAAGGCATTTCGCTGTTTCTGGTGCCGAAGTTCATGGTCAATGCCGATGGCAGCCTGGGCGCGCGCAACCCGGCGAACTGCGGTTCGATCGAACACAAGATGGGCATCCAGGCTTCGGCCACCTGCGTGATGAACTTCGACGAAGCCGTGGGTTACTTGGTCGGCGAGCCGAACAAGGGTCTGGCCGCGATGTTCACCATGATGAACTACGAGCGTCTGGGCGTCGGTATCCAGGGCCTGGCCACCGGCGAGCGCTCGTACCAGAACGCTCTTGAGTACGCCCGCGACCGCCTGCAAAGCCGTTCGCCGACCGGCGCGCAGAACAAGGACAAGGTGGCCGACCCGATCATCGTCCACCCGGACGTGCGTCGCATGTTGCTGACCATGAAAGCCTCGAACGAAGGTGGCCGTGCGTTCTCCACTTACGTGGCGATGCAACTCGATACCGCCAAGTTCAGTGAAGACGCAGCGACCCGCAAGCGTGCGGAAGATCTGGTTGCCTTGCTGACGCCAGTGGCCAAGGCATTCCTGACCGATCTGGGTCTGGAAACCACCGTCCACGGCCAGCAGATCTTTGGCGGCCACGGCTACATCCGCGAGTGGGGTCAGGAGCAACTGGTGCGTGACGTGCGCATCACCCAGATCTACGAAGGCACCAACGGCATTCAGGCACTGGACCTGGTAGGCCGCAAGATCGTCGGCAGCGGCGGCGCGTTCTACAAACTGTTCGCCGACGAGATCCGCCATTTCACCGCGACGGCGAGTGCCGACCTCGGTGAGTTCACCAAACCGCTGAATGACGCCGTCGACAACCTAGACGAACTGACCTCGTGGCTACTGGACCGGGCGAAAACCAACCCGAACGAAATCGGTGCGGCGTCGGTCGAGTATCTGCAAGCCTTCGGCTACACCGCTTACGCCTACATGTGGGCGTTGATGGCCAAGGCATCGCTTGGCAAAGAAGCGCAGGATGATTTCTACGCGAGCAAGCTCGGCACGGCGCGGTTCTACTTTGCTCGTCTGCTGCCACGGATTCACTCGCTGAACGCGTCGGTGAAGGCTGGCAGCGAGTCGCTGTTCCTGCTGGATGCTGCGCAGTTCTGATGATGTAACGTCATGTAAGCGATCTCTTACATGACGTGCTGCTGTTCTCCCATAGGCGTAGATTGGATCCAGAGCTAATCTACTTTCCATGGACGTAGCGCAGGAAGCGCAAAGCAACAACACGGACACGTAAGGATTCTGCCAGGGTGGCGGAGTGAAATGGATGTCAGGGAAACAGTCTGCAAAGCCCCGCTTCGGCGGGGTTTTCTTATGCCCGCAGAAAAGTTTCAGCTCAGCGAATCCAGACCTGGCGCAGCTTTGAGCGGTTTGTCCTCGCGCTGCATCACTTCCTCCAGCAACGTGCGCAGCAAGGCCAATGGCGCCTGCTGACGCTGCACATCGCGACACACCAGTCCTACCTTCAGCGGTACCCGGGGTTCGCTGATCGGTTTCCACAGCAAGTCCTGATCGTCGTGCTCCTTCTGTGAGCGCCCCGGCAACACCGTCGCCAACCGTGTGTGCGGCAGGCTGTCGAGAATCCCCACCATGTTGTTCAGTTCTGCCTGTACTTGCGGACGGCGCCCGAGGCTGGCCAGTTGCGCCTGCCAGATCTGGCGGATCTGGAATTCCTCGCCCAGCAGCAACATGGGCAATTCTGCAGCCTGGCTCATCGAGACTTTCTTGAATTCACGCAACGAATGATCTGCCGGGATGACCAGTGTCAGTTCATCTTCGTACAGCATCACACCGTGCAGACCCGGCTGGCGGGGCGGCAGATAGCTGATGCCGATATCCAGCGAACCATTGAGCAGGCGCCGCTCGATCTCCAGTCCCGTCAGTTCATAAATCTGTACTACCAGATGGGGCTGGGCCTTGCGCACCCGCTCAAGCATTTGTGGTACCAGGCTGGTGTGCACGGTTTGCAGCACACCGATCGCCAGCGTACGCAGCGCCTGCCCCTTGAAGTTGCCCAGCGCCTCGCGCGCACGTTGCATGCCGTCGAGCAATGGCAGCGCGTGGTTGTACAGCGTGTGGGCGGCCAGGGTCGGCAGCAGACGTTTGCTGCTGCGTTCGAACAGGGTGACGTCGAGGTTCTGTTCCAGATGACGGATCTGCTGGGACAGCGCGGGCTGAGAGATCGACAGGCGCTCGGCGGCACGCCCGACATGGCCTTCTTCGTAGACCGCGACGAAATAACGCAGTTGTTTGAAATCCATAAGTGATACTTATCGAAAATGCTGGGAAATCGAAATGGCTCGGCGCCTTGAAGACGCCTAGTCTAACCGCATTCACAAGGCTTACAGGGCCGGAAAGCGCAATGACCAGCGTTTGCTTCGAAAGTGTTTACATAGGCAGTTCAAAAAACCTCAATCGAGGTTTTTTTCAATGAATCTGTTCAGCTTGCGGCGCCAGGCGCCGAGCCTCGATGACCTGGCTTTTGAAACCCATGAATCGGCTACTGCTGATGGCCTGAATGCCGAGCGCCTGATGCCCAGCGTCGAGCGCCCGCAGCAGGTTTTCGTTCGCGGGCAGGGTTCCTGGTTGTGGGACAGCAATGACCGCGCCTACCTGGACTTTTCCCAGGCCGGCGGCGCCAACAGCCTCGGCCACAGCCCTTCGGCGCTGGTAAAAGCCATCGCCAGCCAGGCCCAGGCCCTGATCAATCCCGGATTCAATCTGCACAACCGCGGCATGCTCAGCCTCGCCGAGCGTTTGTGTGCCAGCACTTCCAGCGATCAGGCGTATCTGCTCAACAGTGGCAGCGAAGCCTGTGAAGCCGCGATCAAACTGGCGCGCAAATGGGGCCAGCTGTATCGCGGCGGCGCCTCGCGGATCATTGTCGCCAGACAAGGCTGTCACGGACGTAGTCTGGCGACGATTTCGGCGTCGGACAGTTGCAACCTGCACAATCGCTTCGCCCCGCTGCTGCCGGGCTTCGATCTGGTGCCATTCAACGACCTGCCGGCGCTGCATGCAGCCGTCGATGCGCAGACCGTGGCGATCATGCTCGAACCGATCCAGAGCGATGCCGGTGTCATTCCAGCGACCGAGCATTACCTCAAGGGTGTCGAGCGCCTGTGCCGTGAACTGGGGATTCTGCTGATCCTCGACGAAGTGCAGACCGGCATCGGCCGCTGTGGCACCTTGCTCGCCGAACAATCCTACGGCGTGCGCGCCGATATCGTCGTACTCGGCAAGGGCCTTGGCGGTGGTGTACCGCTGGCTGCATTGCTGGCGCGAGGCAAGGCCTGCTGTTTCGACTCAGGCGAATTGGGCGGCACTCATCACGGCAATGCGCTGATGACCGCCGCCGGCCTGGTGGTACTCGACAGCGTGCAGGACCGCGCCTTCCTCGAACAGATCCGGGACAACGGCCAACATCTGCGCGAAGGGCTCGCCCGTCTGGCCCATCGTTATGAACATGGCGAGTTGCGCGGGCAAGGGCTGTTCTGGGGACTGACCCTGTCGGAAGACTCCGCCGAGGCCGTCGTCAAAGCCGCACTCCATGAAGGTTTGCTGCTCAATGCCCCACAAGCAAACTGCCTGCGCTTCACCCCGGCACTCACCGTCAGCAAGGCCAACATCGACGAAATGCTCCTGCGCCTGGCCCGCGCCTTCTCCCGGGTACGCACGGCGCAACTGCAATGCCGAAAAGGGATTGCCGTCTGAGCTGAAGTTTCCCACCCGAATTCAAGAACCGTCTCGCGGTATAACGCACGCCCCACGCCTGATTCTTTTGGCGTGGGGCGTTTTTTTGTAGCCGGGTAATGGCATGCAAATGGCGAGATCGCGGGTTGCACTGAACCCTGACAAACGGCACAGGTCGATTAGCTTGTATGGCTCAGTCGAGCCAGCCCCCAATCAGGAGCTGCCCCATGGACTTCATCCGCATCATCATCGCCATTATCTTGCCGCCGCTGGGTGTGTTTCTGCAGGTCGGGTTCGGCGGCGCGTTCTGGCTGAATATCCTGCTGACGTTGTGCGGTTATATCCCGGGGATCGTGCACGCGGTGTACATCATCGCCAAGCGCTGAGTTTCAATCCGCCAGGCCCATCACTCGCCGATAGAAGCGCCATTCCTGCTCCAGCGCGTGGGCCTGATTGACGGCCCGGCGGAAGCCGTGGCGTTCGTCGGCGTAGTAATGCGCCTCGACCTCGATGCCGTTGTGCTCCAGGGCCGCGACCATGTCGCGGGTCTGTTGCGGTACGACCACGGCATCCAGTTCACCTTGAAAGAAAATCACCGGCACGCGAATGTTGCCGGCGTGCAGCAACGGTGTGCGGGCGGCATAGCGTTCGGCGTCTTGCTCGGGATCGCCGATCAGCCAGTCCAGGTAATCGCCTTCGAATTTGTGTGTCGCGCGGCCCAAGGCTACCGGGTCGCTGACGCCGTACAGGCTGGCGCCGGCGCGGAACACTTGATGGAACGCCAGTGCGCACAGCGTCGTGTAACCGCCGGCGCTGCCGCCGCGGATAAACGCACGCTCTCCATCGATCATGCCGCGATCATTCAGGTAAGCGACGACCGCACAGGCATCCTCGACATCCACCGCGCCCCAGCTCAGATGCAACGCCTGCCGATATTCCCGGCCGTAGCCGCTGCTGCCGCGGTAGTTGAGGTCGGCGACAGCGAAGCCGCGTTGCGTCCAGTACTGGACGCGCGGGTCGAGCATCGGGTAGCACGCTGAAGTCGGGCCGCCGTGAATGAACACCACCAGAGGCGGTTTCTCATCGCCACTCGTGGCCGGGTAAAAGAAGCCGTGCGCTTCACCTGAACCGCTAGGGTAACGCAGGGTCTGCGGTCGGCTGATGCGCTCGGGGGGCAACGGTGCGACGCCTCCGGCCAGCACTTTCACTTCACGCGACTCGCAATCAATGGCGAGTACTGCTGAAGGGCTGATCGGTGAAGCGGCGATGCAGTAAATGAATTGATCATCGACCGCCAGATGACGGAAGCGACTGTAGTCGCCGGTGAAGTCTTCATCGTTGAGTGCCAGACGACCGAAACCGCCTTCGCTCCAACTTGCCAAATAGCCTTCGCCGATGGGCAGCCAGGTGCAGCCGCCGAGTTGCCACGGCGCTGGTGCGTGATCGGCTTCGGCACAGGGCAGCATTCGCAAACCGTCTGCGGACTCGATCCACGGCTGCCAATATCCGCCACGATCAGTCAGGCAGCCCAGTCGGCCACTGGCATCGAAGCGCGGTTGCTGGATCGACTCTTCAAGCGTGTCACCGGCCACGCAACGTGGGGCAGAAAATCCACTACCTGCGCGCTCGGCAATCATCAAACGGGTGGACGTCCACGGCTGATGCGGACGGCTCCACTCGATCCACGCCAGGCGCTGACCGTCCGGGCTGATGATCGGCGATGCGTAAAAGTCTGCGCCCTCAACCAGCATGTGGCAGGTGCCAGTTGCCAGATCGATGGCCACCAGCCGATGGCAATCACCGCTTTCTTCCACGGCCAGCACCTGACCGCCGGCAAAATGCAGATCGCCATACCGACACTCGCTCGACGTCAACACCTCAGGCTCGCCATCCAGCGTCTGGCGATACAGCTGCTGATCCGCCTCGTTGACGAAAACCACGCCATCCGGCGTCAGACAAAACGCCCCACCGCCATATTCATACACCCGGCTGCGCACGCTGAATCCCGCAGGTGTCAGACATTTCGCCACGCCATCGCGCCAGTACCAGATCCGGCACGCGGCGTCCGCAGGGCGGTATTCATTCCAGAACAAACCCTGTGCGCCGAGCTGCAATTCGGCGAAATCCACGCCGGCAGCAACCGCGGCAATGGCGCTGAAAGGCTCAGCCTTTGGCGATGAGGCGCGAGTTTCGTTCATTGCGAAAGGCCAGTTGTTCGATGGTCTGGGTGGCGTGCTCGGCTTCTTCGCGGGCCTTGAGGATCACGCCGTGATGTTCGGACTTGCTGCACACCGGGTCGGCATTGCTGGCATCGCCGGTGAGCATGAAGGCCTGGCAGCGGCAGCCGCCGAAGTCCTGTTCTTTCTCGTCACAGGAGCGACACGGCTCGGGCATCCAGTCATAACCGCGAAAGCGGTTGAAGCCGAACGAGTCGTACCAGATGTGCTGCATGCTGTGGTCGCGCACATTGGGAAATTGTACCGGCAGCTGTCGGGCGCCATGACAGGGCAGGGCGGTGCCGTCCGGGGTGACCGTCAGAAACAGGCTGCCCCAGCCGTTCATGCAGGCTTTCGGGCGCTCTTCGTAGTAGTCCGGGGTGACGAAAATCAGTTTGCACGGATGCCCTTCGGCTTCCAGCTTGGCGCGGTATTCGTTGGTGATGCGTTCGGCGCGGACCAGTTGCTCTTTGGTCGGCAACAGGCCGACACGATTGAGCTGCGCCCAACCGTAGAACTGGCAGGTAGCGAGTTCGACAAAGTCGGCCTCAAGCGCGATGCACAGCTCGATGATGCGGTCGATCTTGTCGATGTTGTGCCGATGGGTGACGAAGTTAAGCACCATCGGATAGCCGTGGGCCTTCACGGCGCGGGCCATTTCCAGTTTCTGTGCAAAGGCCTTTTTCGAGCCGGCGAGCAGGTTGTTCACTTGCTCGTCGCTGGCTTGGAAACTGATCTGGATGTGATCGAGCCCGGCCTTCTTGAAGTCGCTGATCTTCTGTTCGGTCAAGCCGATGCCGGAAGTGATCAGGTTGGTGTAGAAACCCAACTGGCGCGCTTCACGGATCAGTTCGGCGAGGTCCTGGCGCACCAGTGGTTCGCCCCCGGAAAAGCCCAGTTGCGCCGCACCCATCTCCCGCGCCTCGCGGAACACCTTGATCCACTGCTCGGTGTTCAGCTCCTTGCCCTGCTCGGCGAAATCCAGCGGATTGGAGCAGTACGGACATTGCAGCGGGCAGCGGTAGGTCAGCTCGGCGAGCAGCCACAGCGGCAGGCCGATTTCCGGTTTGGCCGGGACTTGCACCGATGACTCAGGCAAGTTCGATCCAGTGCTGCGCACGGGCAACCTCCATGAATTGCTCGATGTCTTCACCGAGCTCGGGTACGCCGGGGAACTGTCTGTCGAGTTCGGCGATGATCGCCGCGACATCCCGCTCACCGTCGATCAGGCCGCCGATCAACGCGGCACTTTCGTTGAGCTTGATCATGCCTTCCGGGTACAGCAGCACATGGCCTTTCTGCGCCGGTTCGTACTGGAAGCGGTAGCCGGGACGCCAGGTCGGAGTCTTGCTGCGGTCGAAACTCATAAGGCGATTCCTTTATGCCAGACCCGTTGATCGGTGACGCTGTGATACGGCGGGCGGTTCAGTTCGTAGGCCATGCTCATGGCATCGAGCATGCTCCAAAGGATGTCCAGTTTGAACTGGAGAATTTCCAGCATGCGCTCCTGGCCTTCGCGGGTCTTGTAGTGCTCGAGCGTGATCGCCAGACCATGCTCGACATCGCGCCGGGCCTGACCGAGACGGGTGCGGAAGTACTCGTAGCCCGCCGGGTCGATCCACGGGTAATGCTGCGGCCAGCTGTCGAGGCGTGACTGGTGGATCTGCGGCGCGAACAGTTCGGTCAACGAGCTGCTGGCGGCTTCCTGCCAACTGGCGCGGCGGGCGAAGTTGACGTAGGCATCGACGGCGAAACGCACACCGGGCAATACCAGTTCCTGGGAACGCAATTGATCCGGATCGAGGCCGACGGCCTGGCCGAGACGCAGCCAGGCTTCGATGCCACCGTCTTCGCCGGGGGCGCCGTCGTGGTCGAGCAGGCGCTGGATCCACTCGCGGCGGATCTCGCGATCCGGACAGTTGGCGAGGATGGCCGCGTCTTTCAGGGGGATGTTCACCTGATAGTAGAAACGGTTGGCGACCCAGCCCTGGATCTGCTCGCGGGTAGCCCGGCCTTCATACATCGCCACGTGATACGGGTGATGGATGTGGTAGTAGGCGCCCTTGGCGCGCAGGGCCGCTTCGAATTCGGCGGGGGATAGCGGGGTGTCGGTCATTGCGGTTCTCCGGGCCATTCGTTACAGGACGATGCTCATGCCGTCATACGCCACTTCAACATTGCGTCGCACCAGTTCCGCGCGCTCCGGGGAGTCTTCGTCGAGAATCGGGTTGGTGTTGTTGATGTGGATAAGCACCTTGCGCTGCTCGGGAAGCTGTTCCAGCACTTCGAGCATGCCGCCGGGGCCGTTCTGCGCCAGGTGGCCCATTTCACGGCCGGTGCGAGTGCCGACGCCACGACGCTGCATTTCATCGTCGTCCCACATCGTCCCGTCCACCAGTACGCAGTCGCTGCCGGCCATGATTTCCAGCAACGGCGCGTCGACTTTGCCCAGGCCCGGGGCGTAGAACAGTTTGCCGCCGGTGCTGAGGTCTTCGACGATCAGCCCGATGTTGTCGCCCGGATGCGGGTCGAAGCGGTGCGGCGAGTAGGGCGGGGCAGCGCTGCGCAACGGCAGTGGGGTGAAGCGCAGGTTCGGGCAGGCGGCGACGGTGAAGCTCTGGTCGAGTTCGATGCGGTTCCAGTCCAGCCCGCCGTTCCAGTGCTTGAGCATGGTGAACAGCGGGAAACCGGTGCTCAGGTCTTCGTGGACCATGTCCGTGCACCAGACCTGATGCGGGCAGCCTTCGCGCAGGCTGAGCAGGCCGGTGGTGTGGTCGATCTGGCTGTCCATCAGGATGATCGCGCTGATGCCGGTGTCACGCAGGGCCCGGCCCGGTTGCATCGGGGCGAAGCTCTGGAGCTGCGCGCGGATGTCCGGCGAGGCATTGCAGAGCACCCAGTTCACGCCGTCATCGGAAATCGCGATGGACGACTGGGTGCGGGCCTTGGCATTCAGGCTGCCGTCGCGAAAACCGGCGCAATTGACGCAGTTGCAGTTCCACTGCGGAAAACCGCCACCGGCGGCCGAACCCAGAATCTGGACGAACATGAACGCTCCATCATTTCAACGCTGAAAATAAAACGCCCCGGCGAGCCGAGGCGTTGCACTGCAATTCTGACGAGGCAGAACTCAGCGGCTGGCGAAGTACATGGTGACTTCGAAGCCGATACGCAGGTCGGTGTAAGCAGGTTTGGTCCAGGCCATCGGGTGACTCCTTCTTCAGGTGGGTGAGATAGCGCTATCCATAGGTATAGTCCACGGCAGCGCTGAGATGTTCCAAATAGTTAGGTGGCTATGTTACTCAAAATTTCAGGGGGTTGGCCCGTGAATCTTTGAGAAAGCTCCTTGCAGCCCCGGTAATGATCATTTTGCCGCTTGCCATGGCGCGCCTGGCGCAGGGTCGCTGGACAGACCGTGCCAGCCGCCTTCGGCGCGGATCAGGCGTTGTGCGGCGGCCAGCAATGCCGGGCGACCCAGTTGAGCGATGGCCCGGCGCAATTGCAGCAGATAATCCGACGAGTGGCCGGCGAGACGGGCCTGCCACAGAAGCTCGGCTGCCTCTTTGCCGGACAGGACGCTGTCATCGAACTGATCGGCAAGCGTCTGGCGTTGCAGGGCAAGGCTGGCGTCATCGAGTTGTTCGATAAGGGCCGGCAAACCGTCGAGGAACTGTTGAATGTGCACGTGCAATTGTGCGGCGCTGGTCGTTGGCGATTGCACACCGAGCAACAATCCGCTGCGGCCATGGATCTGGCGCAATCCGCTGAACACCGCATAACCCAGTTGCAGCTCGACTCGCAGGCGTTGGTAGAACGGCGTCTGGCACAGGTGTGCGAGCAGGCGCCACGCAGCTTCGTCTGCGATTTCGTGGCTGGCGCTCGGGCAGAACAGCAACAAGGCGTGTTCGCTGGAAGCACTTTCGATCTGGCGCCACAGGTAACCGGTGTTGATTGCCGACGGTGCGGGCAATTGATTGTCCGGTGTGCCGGGGATGCGACTCAGGGCCAGGCCCATGGCGGATTGGGTCTGTGGGTTGAGGCCCAGCGCCAGACCGTCCCAGCGGGAACTTGTCCACAGATACGCGGCGTCATCGGATTCGCCTACCACTGGCAGGCAGTGTTCGGGCAGTGCCTTGAGCAGTTGGCGAATCGGTATCAACGGTGGTTGCGGCTCTTCCTTTACGGCGTTGGCGCCCACTTGTGTCAGAGATTTCAGCGCATGCTCCAGCACAGCGGGCAGCGTTTCCTGCAGACCGGTCACTTTCAGCAGCCACTGATTACCCGTGGTGCTGAACGACAACTCGACTCCGGCCTGACGTGCGTCGCCCGACACTTCCCGCAGACTGTGTTGCAGTTTCGCCTGCAGCTCAGCCGTGGCCGCTGCTTCCGTTTGCCAGCGCACATACACCGCGCCTACGTCGCTGTTATCCGGCAGTGCCTGACTGAACTGCATCGGCGAGCGTTCACGGCGGCTGCGCGAGCGATCCTGAGCGAACGTGCGCAGACCCCGGTGAGCGCTGGTCTGGCCACGGATCAGGCCGGCGTTGGCCAGCGGTTCGGCTGTGCGCAGGAACGGGTTGGCAGCCGGCAGATGCCAGTGACTGCTGAAGTTATCCACAGTGCCGATTTTGCCGAGAACCGCTTTGAGCGCCATAACGGCCGATTCGGACAGGCCGCTTTCGAATTGTTCGCTGTCGAGCCGCGCCAGTTGCAGTGCACCGCTGACTTGCTGCTGTCGCTGAAGCAGTTCCGCGTATTCCGCACGCAATGCCGGCCAGTCCTGCTGCGCTGCGAAGAAGCTCAACCAGTCGAGAGATTGTGCGCGGATGGTGTCGAGTGATCCGGACGCCGCAGTGAATTGAAGGTGCAGCAAAGCTTGCTCAGCAAATTGATACAGCACACAGGCCTGTAAACCTTCCGCCAGACCCTGCCGCTGCAAATGCGCGAGCAACCCACCGGGTTTGGCGTTGTTCAACCAGTGACAGAGAAACGCCAGCGCATCGGCCGATGACTTCGGCAGGTCTTCCAGTGCAAACAGCAGATTGCCGTGTCGCTCGCCGACCTGTTGATAACTTGTCTGTGGATTGTCCATCAAGCGAAAGGGCGCTGCCTGCTCAGTTTTATCCCCAAGTGTCAGCGCAGCGGCAAACTGCTCGGCCAGCGTTCGCAGCTCTTCAATGTTCTGCGGTCCGACCAGGCTCAGTGTCATCTGTCCGGTTCGGTAAAACTGTTGATGGAAATCTTTCAGTGCTTGCTGAAAATCCGCTTGTTCTACCGGCAGGCTGTCGCGGTTCCCGGCATGGAAGCCGCGCAACGGATGCGCTGCTGACAGCCCTTCGAACAGCGCCTCTTTCTGCTGAGCCGCGGCATCCTTCGACCATGCGACAAACTCCGCCTGCAGCACTTCCCGTTCCCGCAATTGATCGTCCGGATCCATACGCGGGCGGGCGAGCATGTCCGACAGACGCTCCAGCCCGCCACTGAAGGACGCCTGCGGCAATTCAAAGAAGAAATCGGTTGTGCGCTCACGGGTACTGGCATTCACCTGACCGCCGTGACCTTGTACGTAGGCCATCAACCCTTGCTGTGCAGGAAATCGCTCGGTGCCGAGAAACAACAAGTGCTCAAGAAAATGCGCCAGTCCCGGCCACGCCAACGGCACATCATGGCTACCGGCAGCCACGCGCAACGCAGCGGCGCTGCGCTTCAGGCCGGGCACGTGACGCAGGGTCACGCGCAAGCCGTTGGCCAGGGTTTCGTTGTGGGGGCGGGGGTGAGTGGGCGCAGGCATGGGCACTTCCAGAACAGTGAAGTGCCAATGCTAGCGGATTAGCGCTTGTTGAGCGCGTCGTAAAGTTCGGGGCGGCGGTCGTTGAAGTAACGGTTGGCGCTGCGGGAGTCGACCATCAACTGGCGATCCAGCTCACCGACGATCAAGGCTTCGTCCAGTCCGGCCTGGGCGATGCGGCTGCCATCCGGCGCGGCAATGCTGCTTTGTCCGCAGTAATGGATATCGCCTTCGTGGCCGCAGTAGTTGGCGTAAGCCACGTAGCACTGGTTTTCGAAAGCGCGGGAGCGCACGGAAACATCGGCAATGAAATCGAAAGGAATCATGTTCGCCGTCGGCACCAGAATCAGCTCGGCACCTTCAAGGGCCAGGCGCCGCGCGTTTTCCGGGAACTCCAGGTCGTAGCAGATCAGGAAACCAAGCTTCCAGCCGTTGAGCTCGACGATGGGGAACTCGCCATCGCCGGGGCTGAACATCGAACGATCCAGATCGCCGAACAGATGCGTCTTGCGGTAATTGCACAGGCGCTGGCCGTTCGAGTCGATCAACTGTACGGCGTTGTAGATCTGCCCTTCGGCGGTACGCTCTGGGTAACCGTAGAGAATCGCCAGGCCGGCAGCCTTGGCGATCCGTCCGACTTGCTGCGCCCATTCACCGTTGTAGACCTCGGCCAATGTCGCGACCGCCTCCTTGCCGATGTTGTAGCCGGTCAGAAACATCTCCGGCACCACCAGCAAATCGGCACCTTTGGCCTCCATCGCCAGTTGATGCAGGCGCTGGAGGTTGGCGGCCGGTTCCAGTGGCAGCGGTGGGCATTGGTAAAGGGCTACACGCATCGGGAATTCCTCTTACTCGGGCAGGGCGATCGGGCCGATGTCGTTGAACACATCACCCGGGCCGGGGTTCTCTTTATGTGTGGACCCGCCAAAGTGCTTCATGATTCCCCACACCGCGTTGAGCGATGTCTGCACCGCGCCCTCGACCCAGGCCGGCGTCCACGACACGTCGTCGCCGGCGATGAAAATCCCGCGCTGTTCCGGCGGCATGTCGTCCTGCATGAAGTGCGCGTACATGCGCTGGTTGTAGCGATAGTGGCCGGGCAGGGCGCCCTTGAATGCACCGAGGAAATGCGGGTCGGCTTCCCACGACACGGTGATCGGATCGCCGATGATCCGCGCGGCGATGTCGACTTTCGGGTAGATCTTCTTCAACGCGTCCAGCGCCAGTTTCACGCGTTTTTCCACCGGGTGCGGGAGCATTTTCAGCGCATCGCTCATCCACGAGTACGACAGGCAGATCACGCCGGGCTTGTCGTCGCCGTTGTCGAACAGATAGGTGCCACGGGTCAGACGATCGGTGAGGGTCATGCTCATCAGGTCGCGACCGGTTTCCGGGTCCTTGTCCTTCCAGAACGGGCGGTCGACCATCACGAAGGTCTTCGACGATTGCATGTAGCGCGTACGGTCGAGGGCCATCCACATCTTTTGCGAGAACAGGGTTTCGTCGCATTCGATCTGGGTGGTCAGCAGCCAGCTCTGGCAGGTGGTCAGTACGGCGGCGTATTCGCGGGTGTCGCCGTTGTTGTCGGTGACCGCGAAACGTCCGTCAGGCGCGTGGGCGATTTTCTTCACCCCGGAGCGCGGCGCGCCATGGTGCAATGACTTCAGGCTGGTGCCTTGCGGCCAGTGCACGCAGCGCTCCGGCACATGACGCCAGATGCCTTGCGGTACTTGTTCCACACCGCCGACCACCAGGTGTTGGTGATCGTCGCAGTTGGTCATCACCACGCGGAAGATTTCCAGCATCGAGTTGGGGAAGTCCGAGTCCCAGCCGCCGGTACCGAAACCGACCTGGCCGAACACTTCGCGGTGATGGAACGACAGCTTGGCGAAGGCTTTCGACGTGGCGACGAAGTCATAGAAGGTGCGGTCATCCCACAGCGGCACCAGGGTGTTCCACAGTTCCTTGAGGCGTGGCACATCGCGGTCGCGGATGGCTTGCTGGATGTCGGCGAACTGCGAGCCGGCCTCCAGAGCATCGGCCCAGGCGTCAGCGACTTCCTGGAACAGTGCAGGAAGATCCTTCAGGCTCTGTGCGTAATGGGTTTTGCCTTCCAGGTCGATCACGGTGCTACCGGAGGCCGGCGTCAGCGGATTGGGAAAGGGTTTGGTTTCCAGACCGAGTTTGTCGACGTAGTGATAGAACGCTGTGGAGGACACCGGGAAGCGCATGCCGCCAAGCTCGGCGACGATGCCGTCAGTGCCGTTGAAGGCTTGGGAACGCAGACGGCCGCCAAGCTTCGAGGCCTCATAAACGACAGGTTTCAGGCCGAGCTTCATCAGCTCGTAAGCGGCCACCAGTCCTGCGATGCCGGCGCCAACAATCGCCACTTCGGCGCCGTGGTTGTGCTCGGGAATGCTGCCCAGGCCGGCGGGGTGTTCGATCCAGTCGTCGAAGGCGAACGGAAAGTCCGGGCCGAAAATGGTGATCGGTTTCTTACCGTCTGCAGGATGGCGATTGTTCTTGTTCATGGCTGACCTTGCTGGCGACCCGACGCCGGATGCGCGTCTGAGTATAGGAAAAGATGCCAGCCATTCTAGGGAGCGTAGAACACGTTAATAAGACGCAAAGTGTCGTCGTTTTGAGTGCATGTGCTGCGATCTGACGATTTTGTTGGTCAGACTGGATGCCCGCGATCGATTTTGCTGCTGAGGATGATCGAGGTCGTGGTCTTCTCCACACCGTCTACGCTGCCGATCTGATCCAGCAATTGATCCAACTGTTCCGGCGAGTCGGTGCGCAGCCACGCCACGTAATCAAATTCACCACTCACCGCGCACAATTGCTGCACCTGGGCCATCGCACTCAACCGGCGCAACACCTCTTTGCCGGAGCGCGGCTGCACCTTGATCCCGACATACGCCTGCAATCCGCCATCCACCACGCGCTGACCCAGACGCACACCGTAGCCGGTGATGACTTTGGCCTTTTCCAGCCGCGCCAGTCGCGAAGTCACGGTGGTGCGGGCGATCCCCAATTGCCTGGCCAGCATCGCCACGCTTTCGCGGGCGTTGATTTGCAGGGCAGCGATCAGCTGGCGGTCGATTTCATCGAGCACGGGTGGGCGGATGTCGGGCAAGGGCAGGCTCCAGCGGTACGGATCAATGGGGCTGCATGTTACAGGCTCGTCACGCGAGGCGCTTGTGAGTGCTGATTGAGCGGCTGAGGCCAGGCAGTCGCCGGGCCGGGGGATTTTACTGAAACAAAAGAACAGACAAATGATTTGACTTGCCTGCTGCCTTTATAAAAAATGGCCTCAAGAGCGCGAAATCTGCTGCCTTGCAGGGCTTCAGCAGACGTAGGTACCTCAGCGATGCTGCAACATCGGTGTAAGGTGAGACCTCTTCATCCCATTTCCTGAGGATGCCAATATCAGGATTCAAATACTCAAGGGGAGCCAACAGGCTCCCCTTTTTGTTTGTCCTGAAGAACGTACCTCTTGTAGAGAAGTTCGCCCTGGCGGTGCTTGTTCATTGCTCTTGCCGGGGCATGCATGAAATTCCACAGGACGAGTCCGTGCCTGACATCCACCACGACGAGCATGTCATTCTTTGCCTCGTAGGCGTTAATGAAGGCCAGGCGGTATCCACCGTTGTCGTACAGGACTCTCCAAATCTCAAAAGGTCCCGTCAGCGTATCAATGGCATGTCGAACATAGCGCTCTCGTGAGTCAGCCCGCTTTTCGACAATATGGGCGAGCTTGTCTCTCATCACCGCAACATTTCCGATCGGCGTGAGGATGGTCACTGCCAGTAGCGCCTTGTCGATGAATCCGAAGTGAGCCAAGAGGATTCTGAGGGCTCCTTGCGCATCGTCTGCCCTTTTCACTTCCTCAATGGCGGCAGAGCGAAGCTCTCTGGTCAGTGTCCGCAGATCGGGCAAAGCTAAGTCGATCCATGTTTGTTGGCCACCTGCTTCTTTGACCAGTGGCGCAGCACTCACGAGCATGAAAGTAATCCTTGGCGGGCAGCAGCGCCCGGAGATTACTCGCTCGGAGAAAAGGCCAACAAGGCTGAAACCTAAGTAAAAATACAGCTTGGGAAATTACCTACAGACCTTGCGGTAGTCTTCCGAAAACTGTGTTTTTGAAGACAGCGTCGCCAAACTACAGGCGAAAAAAAGCCGCACATAAGTGCGGCTTTTTCATGTTTGGTGGGCCCACACGGACTTGAACCGTGGACCAAAGGATTATGAGTCCTCTGCTCTAACCAACTGAGCTATAGGCCCTCAGTAGGCCGCGGATTATAGCGACGGTTTCTCGGCTGTGCTATCCGAAAAATCTGATACGGCTATGCGAAGAAACGTCGCGGCGAATTCCTCCGGTGGCAGCGGCAGGCTGACGATGTAGCCCTGGATCTGCTCGCAGCCTTCGGCGGCGAGAAATTGTTGCTGGGCCTGGGTTTCCACGCCTTCGGCGATCACGGTGAATTGCATGCTGCGGCCCAGGGCGATGATGGCGCGGACAATCGCCGCGTCGTGGGGATCGTCGGGCAGGCCGCGGACGAAGGACTGGTCGATCTTGAGGATGTCCAGCGGCAGGCGTTTGAGGTAGCTCAGCGAGGAATAACCGGTGCCGAAGTCGTCGATGGCCAGTTGCACGCCGAGGTGTTTGAGTTGGTGCAACACGGCCAGTGCCTCTTCGGCCTGGCTCATGATGAAGTTTTCGGTAATTTCCAGTTGCAGTAAATCCGGTCTCAGGCGGTTGTCCTTGAGCAGTTGTTCGATGCGTCCCAGCAGGTTTGGCTGACGCAATTGTGCGCCGGCGAGGTTGACCGAAAGCGGGCCCAGGGATTCGTAGATCTGGCTCCACTCGAACATCTGCCGGCAGGCGGTTTCCAGCACCCAGTCGCCGATTTGCAGAATCATCCCGTTCTCTTCCGCCAGCGGTATGAAGTGCTCCGGAGGTACCTCACCGAAGGTCGGGTGGCGCCAGCGGATCAGGGCTTCGGCCCCGACCAGGCTGTGATCGTCGAGACTGATTTTCGGCTGGTAGTAGAGGTACAGCTCTTCGCGCTCGATGGCCCGGCGCAGTTCATGCTCAAGCGCCACCCGTTCGCTGGCCTGGGCGGTGAGATCGCGGGTGTAGCTTTCGACACGGTTGCGGCCCTTGGCCTTGGAGCGATACATAGCCGCGTCGGCGTTCTTGATCAGAGTGGCGACGTCACAGCCGTCACGGGGATAGAGGCTGGTGCCGATGCTGGCGCTGATGAAAAACTCGTGCTCGCCGGCCTGAAACGGAGCGCCGAAGCAATTCAGCAGTTTGGTGGCGATGTTGTCGGCATCACCGGCCTGTTGCAGCCCCGGCAGCAGGATGATGAATTCGTCTCCGCCCAGCCTTGCAACGGTGTCGATATCGCGCAGTTGCTCTTTGAGGCGTACGGCTATGCCCTTGAGCAGCAGGTCGCCAACCGGATGGCCGAGGCTGTCGTTGATGTGTTTGAAGCGATCGAGGTCGAGGAACAGCACCGCGCCCAGACCGCCGTTTTCTTGCTGGCTATTCAATGCCGTCAGCAGACGGCTTTCGAACAGTGTGCGATTCGGCAGGCCGGTCAGCGGATCATGGTGGGCCTGGTAATCGAGTTTGGCCTGGGCGTGCTTGAGGCTGGAGATATCGGCAAACACCGCGACGAAGTGGGTAATGAACCGGTCGCGGTTGCGCACGGCACTGATCGTCAGCCAGCTCGGGTACAGCTCGCCATTTTTGCGCCGGTTGGAAATTTCGCCCTGCCAGTGGCCTTCGTCAGTCAATTGATGCCACATCGCTGCATAGAATGCGCTGTCGTGCAGGCCGGAAGCCAGCAGGCGCGGGGTATGGCCGAGCGCCTCGCTTTCGCTGTAACCGGTGATTTCGGTAAAGGCGCGGTTCACGGCACTGATGTGCTGTTGCGTATCGGTGATCAAGACACCTTCGGCGGTGCTCTCGAACACCGTAGCGGCCTGTTGCAGCTTTTCCTGCATCAGGTGGCGTTCGGTGATGTCCCGGGCGATGGTCAGCATGCAGTCTTCTTCACCGATCGGCAGCGGACGGCTGGACACTTCGCAGAGGCGGATTTGCCCGTCGCTTCGGCGGATGTGGCAGGTGAAGTCGCGAACGAAACCGTCACGGTGCAGCAGATCGAGCATCTGCTTGCGTTCGTTGAGATTGACCCAGATCCCCAGGTCCAGTGCCGAACGGTCCACCGACATGGCGCTGTTGAAACCGGTGATGCGGCTGAAACCTTCGTTGACCTCCAGCAGCAGGCCATCGCTCTGACGCGACAGCAGCAGGCCGTCCGGCGAGGCGTGGAAGGCCTTGGCGAACTTCTCTTCGGAGGTTTGCAGTTGCTGTTGGGTTTCCTTGAGCTGGGTAATGTCGCGCACCACGACGACCAGCGCCGGTGTGGTGTCGAGTTCGAACGGTTCGGCGGAAATCAGCCCGGTGAATACTTGCCCGTTGCTGCGACGAAAGGGCATCTCCAGGTTGCGAATGCTGCCGGCCTGCAGGCGTTGCAGCAGGCCGGGGCCAACGCCGGGAATACCCCAGATATTGAGTTCGGTAGCAGTCTGACCAATGACGTCTTCGGCTTTGAGCCCGATCTGTTCCTCAAAGGCTTCGTTGACTTCCAGCAGACATCCGTCAGACAGCCGCGCAATCACCAGAATGTCCGGGCATTGCTGGAACACCGAGGCGAACTTCTGCTCCGACAGGCGCAGGGCCTCTTCGGTACGCTTGGTTTCGCTGATGTCGATCATCAGGCCGCGCATCACCGGCTCGTGGCCGTGCTCGATAAGGCTGACGATGTCTCGCACCCACAGGCAACGGCCATCAGCGGTGATCACCCGGTAATCGAGACTGTGATCGCGCCCGGCAAGGACTTCGTGATCACAGAAACTCTGTGCCCGGGTCAGGTCGGCGGGGTGGATGATGTTGCGCCAGAAGCCCGGAATCAGCCAGTGCGACAGGGGATAACCCAGCAGATCCTCGGCGTGGGGCGATACGTAGCTGTAGGTGAAATCGCTGATCCGCGCTTCCCAGGCAATGGCCGACAGGCTCTCTACCAGCCCGCGATAGTGGTACTCGCTGCTGCGCAGCTCCTGTTCGAGGTCGATGCGCCGGGCGATTTCCGAGCTCAAGCGGCGGTTGATGCGAATCACCACTGCCAGGATGATCACCAGCAACAGCAGGCCTGGCAGGCCATAGACCAGCAGATCCGACCAGAATGTCCGATGATCGAGGACGTTGCCCACCCAGTGTTCCTGGATGCTGCTGATCTGCTCCGGGGACATGTCGGCCAGGACTTTATCCAGAATGCCCACCAGCATTTTGCTGTCCCGGGGAACCCCCATTGCCAGTTGATAGCGATAAGGGGTTTCGCCGCTGACATACAACCCGTCGAGCTTGAGCTGGCGCAGGCTCCAGACACTTGAGGCGAGATCGCCGACCACCGCGTCCACTTCGTCGGTGGCCAGGGCCTGCAACGCCGAACTGACATTGGGCATGGCAACCAGATTCAGATCGGGATGATGGGTACGCAGGAGTTCATGGGGGGCGTAGTTTTCGACGACCGCGATCTTCAGCCCATACAGATCCTCGATCTTGCGCGGTTGCGGCCCGCCGACGTGGGCGAGGATGACGATCGGAAAATCCAGGTAAGGGCGGGTGAAGGCCAGGTAATTCTGGCGCTCCGGGGTGGACATGATGCCCGGCAGCAGATCGATCGTGCCGTTTTTGGCCTGTTCGAGCACGGCTGTCCAGCTCGAGGGTTCGATGGGCGTAAGTTTGATGGCCAGACGCTGGCGGATCACGTCGATATAGTCCGCCGCCAGGCCCTGATAGCGGTTCTGGTCATCGCGAAACTCGAAGGGTGGCCACGATGCATCGACACCCAGGCGCAAGTCCGGGTGAGCCGCCAGCCAGCTACGTTCTTCATCGGTCAGAGTCAGCGCGTCAGCCGTTGCGGTCCAGATCATCAGTGACAGCAAAAAAAGCACGGACGCCAGTCTGGGCATAACGGTCTCGTTATGGCACGGGGGAATGTTTCGAGTGTAGACGGGCTGTGCGCGGGGGAGGGTGGTGCGAGGTATTTAATCTGCCCGATAAAACAAAACCCCCGGCCTGGGCCGGGGGTTCTGGTATTACTCGTCGAGGAACGAACGCAGGTGTTCGCTTCGCGTCGGATGGCGCAGCTTGCGCAGCGCCTTGGCTTCGATCTGACGGATCCGCTCGCGGGTCACGTCAAACTGTTTGCCGACTTCTTCGAGCGTATGGTCGGTGTTCATGTCGATACCGAAACGCATGCGCAGTACCTTGGCTTCACGGGCAGTAAGGCCGGACAGCACTTCGCGGGTCGCTTCTTTCAGGCTCTCGACAGTGGCGACATCGATTGGCGACTGCATGGTCGAGTCTTCGATGAAATCACCCAGATGAGAGTCTTCGTCATCACCGATCGGGGTTTCCATGGAGATCGGCTCTTTGGCGATCTTCAATACCTTGCGGATCTTGTCCTCAGGCATCTCCATGCGCTCACCCAGCTCTTCCGGGGTCGGTTCGCGACCCATTTCCTGCAGCATCTGGCGGGAAATGCGGTTGAGCTTGTTGATCGTCTCGATCATGTGCACCGGAATACGGATGGTGCGGGCCTGGTCGGCGATCGAGCGAGTGATCGCCTGACGGATCCACCAGGTGGCATAAGTCGAGAACTTGTAACCGCGACGGTATTCGAACTTGTCCACCGCTTTCATCAGACCGATGTTGCCTTCCTGGATCAGGTCGAGGAATTGCAGGCCACGGTTGGTGTACTTCTTGGCGATGGAGATCACCAGACGCAGGTTCGCTTCAACCATCTCTTTCTTCGCGCGGCGGGCTTTCGCCTCACCGATCGACATGCGACGGTTGATGTCCTTGATCTCGGCGATGGTCAGGCCGGTCTCGGTTTCCAGTGCGGTCAGCTTCTGCTGGCAACGGATGATGTCCGGTTGCACGCGGCCGATGGCTTCGGCGTACTTGCTCTTGCCTTTGGCCAGGGCGTCGGACCAGCTTTCGTCGACTTCGTTGCCCGGGAACTGGCGCAGGAAATCGGCACGCGGCATACGTGCATCACGTACGCACAGCTGCATGATCGCGCGCTCTTGCTGACGCAGACGATCCAGGGCACTGCGAACACGCTCGACCAGGGCTTCGAATTGCTTCGGCACCAGTTTGATCGGCATGAACAGATCGGCCAGGGCCAGCAACTCGGCAACCGCTGCCTTGTTGTGACGACCGTGCTTTTTCAGGGCCTTGCGGGTGATTTCCATCTGGTCGGCCACGGCGCCGAAGCGCTGGGCAGCAATGACCGGATCCGGACCGCTTTCGGCTTCTTCTTCGTCATCGGAAGCTTCGGCGTCATCGTCCTCGGAATCGTCGTCCGCTTTCGCGGCTTTCGCGTCGATCGGCGGTGGCACTTCGGCAGCCGGCGGCGTAATGCCGTCGTCCGGGTCGATGTAGCCGCTCAGAACGTCGGACAGGCGACCGCCTTCGGTGGTGACCCGAGTGTACTCGGAGAGAATATGGTCAACCGTGCCGGGGAAGTGCGCGATTGCGCTCATCACCTCACGGATGCCCTCTTCGATACGCTTGGCGATTTCGATTTCGCCTTCACGAGTCAGAAGCTCGACCGTACCCATTTCACGCATGTACATGCGCACTGGGTCAGTGGTGCGACCGATATCGGTCTCGACCGCTGCCAACGCGGCGGCTGCTTCTTCCGCAGCGGCCTCGTCGGTATCGGCGTCGGCCAACATAAGGGCGTCCGCATCCGGAGCACTCTCGTGTACGGGGATCCCCATGTCGTTAATCATGCGGATGATGTCTTCCACCTGCTCCGGATCTGAAATATCCTCGGGCAGGTGGTCGTTGACCTCGGCGTAAGTCAGATACTTCTGCTCACGACCCAGTTTGATCAACTCAATAATACGAGACTGCTGTTGCGCTTTTCCGGACATAACACCCTATCCACTGAAGGTCTTGGCGGGCAAAAAACAAGCCGAGGATTATACCTGAGCTATGACCTCACGCGCCAGTTGAGGTCGGGTTTGATGCAGGAACATCCCGTTTGAGCAATTCGAGCAGCAAAGTTTTTTCTTCGGCGCTCAGATCGCTTTGACGTGATTTCCTGAGAAGTTGTTCCAGCTTTCGCTCGCGCTGGCGGGCTGACAAGCTAGTTATGGTGTCGAAAAACTGTTGTTCAAGGTTTTCTCCGTTGATCAACCACTCCTTTTCTGCCAGGCGGGTCAGCAATCGACCTTGTTCGGTGCCATGCCATCGCGAGATCAACTGAAAAGAGTTTAGCTGAGGATTCTTTTGCACGGCTTCCAGTGAGGCCACCAGCAGCTGAGTGTTGGTATTGTCTTCGTCCGCAAAATGGCTGGCCGTCTCGACCTTCAGCGCCAGTTGCGGGTGATGGATCACCGTTCGCAGGGCGGCCATGATCGGTGGCTCGACGGGAGCCGGCACTCTAGGGGCGCGCGGTTGATCGCGGTCACCGCCACGCTTGCCGTTCTTGTCCCAGGGCTTTTTGTCCCATTTCTTGCCGCCGGCACCGGGTTTCTTCGGCGTCCATTCCTGCTGCGGCACATACATGTCCTGTGCCTGCGGCTGATGGTAGTCGCTGAAGTCCGGCATCGCGTCGTAATCGATGCCGGGGTCGTAGGCGGGCGGCGCTTCCTGCGGTGTGCTCTGGGCTAGCTGACTGACGGTCTCGCTGCTCAGACCGGTGATCTCGGTCAGGCGCTGGCGCATCAGGATTCGCAGGTTGGCCCCTGGCACTTTATCGATCAGCGGCGCGGCAAGCGTCGCCATGTGCGCCTTGCCTTCGAGCGAGCGAGGGTCGGCTTCTTCGGTCAGTTGCTGGAAGAAATAGTCTGCCAGCGGCTGCGCGTGCTGATTGATCCGTGCACGGAAGGCGTCGGTGCCTTCGGCGCGGATCAAGGTATCCGGGTCTTCGCCTTCGGGGAGGAACAGGAAGCGTGCGCGGCGACCGTCCTGCAGGCTGCTCAGCGTGGCTTCCAGTGCGCGCCACGCGGCGTTGCGGCCGGCCTGGTCGCCGTCGAAGCAGAACAATACGTTCGGCACGACGCGAAAAAGGCGCTTCAGATGTTCTTCGCTGGTGGCTGTGCCCAGGGTCGCGACGGCATTGCGCAGGCCTTGCTGGGCCAGGGCGATGACGTCCATGTAGCCCTCGACCACGATGATTTCGTCGAGGTTGCGGTTGTTCTTGCGGGCTTCATAGAGGCCGTAGAGTTCCTGGCCTTTATGGAATACCGGGGTTTCCGGTGAGTTCAGGTATTTCGGCTTGTCGTCGCCGAGGACCCGACCGCCGAAGGCGATAATGCGCCCCCGGGTGTCGCGGATCGGAAACATCACGCGATCGCGGAAGCGGTCATAGCGCTTGCCGGTTTCGGCGTTCTCGATCAGCAGGCCGGCGTCGATCATGGCTTTCTGCTGCAGGGTGTCGCTGCTCAGGTGCTTGAACAGATTGTCCCAGCCTGGCGGGGCGAAGCCGAGGCCGAAGTCCCGGGCAATTTCACCCGTCAGGCCGCGGCCTTTGAGGTAATCCACGGCAGCCTTGCGTGCCGGGTGGCTCTTGAGCGCCTGGCGGTAAAAGTCCGCAGCGGCAGTCAGCAGTGGATAAAGCGGCGAATCGGTCGGCTGTCGCGGTTTGTGCGAGCGGCCACCTTCTTCGCGGGGCACTTCCATGCCGGCGGCTTTGGCCAGGTCTTCGACCGCCTGGGGAAAATCCAGGTTGTCGTGGTCCATGAGAAAGCCGAGCGCGTTACCGCCGGCGCCGCAACCGAAGCAGTAATAGAACTGCTTGTCGGGGCTTACGCTGAACGACGGGGTTTTCTCTTTATGGAACGGGCAGCAGGCGGTGTAGTTCTTGCCGGCCTTCTTCAATTGCACGCGCGAGCTGACCACGTCGACGATGTCGGTGCGGTTCAGCAGGTCGTCAATGAAGCTCTGGGGAATCAGCCCGGCCATGGCGTTCTCGTCGTCTGCGCTGTAATGAGTCCGATGCGATGGGCGGCCGGACGCGGGTCATGCTTGAAAGCGCACAAAGAGTGCGGCTCGACCGGTGTCGTCTGCGTAATCGCTGTCGGGAAGTGTATCTGCCGAAAATCCACTGACGTTAGTACCTATCAGTCTTCGACTTTGTGAAAGTGTTGCGCTGAATCCGCTGACGGCCGGTTGAAGGCCTCGGATAGCTCATGAAGCGGGCACGCAAGCAGGTGCCTTGGGCTGATCGTCGTAAGAGGAATCAGTGGGTGTGCTCGTCAGTAGCCTTGAAAGGCTCGTCAGAAAAGACGTGCACCGCTGGCAAAAGAGCCAGGCCTGACGCGGTGAAGCGGATTTGTCTCGGTCGCGTGTGCGGCTTCGACGGTGAAGCATCAAGCGTTTTACGCAAATGCCATAAGCCCGGCTGAGGGCCGGGCTTGGCAGAAGCTTGCTACGATCGTCTGTGTATTAGTACAGACGAACGGCGCGGCGCTGTTCGCGCTGAACTTTCTTGGCGTGACGCTTAACAGCGGCTGCTGCCTTGCGCTTACGCTCGGAAGTTGGCTTCTCGTAAAATTCGCGGCTACGAACTTCAGCCAGTACACCGGCTTTTTCGCAGGAGCGCTTGAAACGACGCAGAGCTACGTCGAAGGGTTCGTTCTCTTTAACTTTGACGGCTGGCATCCAGAGCTACCTTCATTCATTACCGGGGTCAACATCCTCGCGGCAAAAGAGCACTTGAAGACGTCAGTTTTTAAGGGTTGCGGATGTTAACCCCTCAACGCTCGGAATGCAAAGCCTCTGATCGAAAACCGCTGGTCGGGGCATCCAGTGGCGACTATTATGCGCGCCTTCGAATTCAGCCTAAACAAGGCGCAAACCCATGCTAGTACTGGGATTAGAAACCTCTTGCGACGAAACCGGCGTCGCTTTATACGACAGTGAGCGGGGCCTGCTGGCCGACGCACTGTTCAGCCAGATCGACCTGCACCGCGTCTACGGCGGTGTGGTGCCGGAGCTCGCCTCCCGCGATCACGTCAAGCGCATGCTGCCCTTGATCCGTCAGGTGTTGGCGGAGGCTGACTGCGTGCCGACCGAGATCGACGCCATCGCCTACACCGCGGGTCCTGGCCTTGTCGGCGCTTTGCTGGTGGGCGCTTCGTGTGCTCAGGCGCTGGCGTTTGCCTGGGGCATTCCGGCCCTTGGCGTGCACCACATGGAAGGCCACTTGCTGGCGCCGATGCTGGAGCCAAAACCGCCGGAGTTTCCGTTCGTCGCTTTGTTGGTCTCCGGTGGTCATACACAGCTGGTTCAGGTTGATGGCATCGGCCAATACAGCCTGCTGGGCGAAACACTCGATGACGCAGCAGGCGAAGCTTTCGACAAGACCGCGAAGATGATGGGCCTCAATTATCCGGGTGGTCCTGAAATCGCCAAACTGGCAGAGAAGGGGGTTGCAGGACGTTTCACCTTCCCGCGTCCGATGTGCGATCGCCCGGGCCTGGATTTCAGCTTCAGCGGCTTGAAGACTTTTGCTCTCAACACTTGGCAGCAGTGCGTCAGCGCCGGGGACGACAGCGAGCAAGCCCGTTGCGACATCGCGCTGGCGTTCCAGCAGGCCGTGGTGGAGACTTTGACCATCAAGTGCAAGCGTGCGTTGAAGCAGGCCGGCATGAAGCGTCTGGTGATCGCCGGTGGCGTCAGCGCCAACAAGGCATTGCGGGTTTCACTGGAGAAAATGCTCGGCGACATGAAGGGTGATGTGTTCTATGCCCGTCCCGAGTTCTGCACCGACAATGGTGCAATGATTGCGTTTGCTGGTTGCCAACGTTTGCAGGCCGGTCAGCAGGAAAGCCTGGCGATCAGCGTGCAGGCACGCTGGCCGATGGAGCAGTTGTCGGCGCTGTGATGAACGGTGCTCACGTACGGTATTTAAAAATGCCGTTCGCGCCCGGCAAACAGGTCACGTAGATTGCCCCGGTGGCGCCACACGATCAGCAGCGTGAGCGTGCTCATCGGCAACAGCGCTTCCGGTTCCTGCCAGGCCAGCAATGGCAGGGTCAGGGGCGTTGCGATCAATGCTGCCAGCGAGCTGGTGCGGGTCAGGTAGAACGTCAGCAGCCAGGCGCACACCGCCAGCAGTGCGGCGGGCGGATACAGACCCAGCAGCATGCCGGCCGCCGTGGCGACGCCCTTGCCGCCGCGGAAACGGAAGTACAGCGGGAACAGGTGACCGATCACGGCGCAGACGCCGATCCATGCCTGATCCTGCAGCGACAGGCCTGCCGCCGAAGCGATCAGTACCGGCAGCAGGCCTTTGCACAGATCACCCAGCAGGGTCAGGATCGCGAGTTTGCGACCGGCCAGGCGCAGCATGTTGGTGGCACCGGCATTACCCGAGCCACTCATTCGCGGATCCGGATTTCCGGTCAGGCGGCTGAGCAAAATGGCGAAGGACAGCGAGCCGAGCAGGTAGGCGAGAATCGCCAGTAACCAAAACATGCTAACTATTCCGGGCGAGGACGCCCTGATTCTAACGGCGCATTGCGCCCTTGTCGTGCAGCGGAGAGAAGTGCTTGGACAGAGTGTTTATCGAGGGCCTGGAAGTCGACACCGTGATCGGTGCCTACGACTGGGAGCGCGGCATCCGACAGTGTCTACGTCTTGATCTGAGCTTCGCCTGGGACAATCGTCCGGCTGCTGCCGGTGACGACCTGACCCTGGCACTCGATTACGCCAGCGTTTCCACGCGGATCCAGGCCTTTGCCGAGCAGGCACAGTTCCAGCTGGTCGAGACCTTCGCCGAGCGTCTGGTCGAAGTGCTGATGGCTGAATTCAAGATCACCTGGGTGCGCCTGAAGCTGACCAAGCCTGGCGCGGTTCCGGCCGCCAAGGGTGGTGTCGGTGTGGAGATCGAGCGCGGATGTCGCTGACTCAGGTCTACCTCGGGCTCGGTAGCAATATCGAGCGCGAAACTCATTTGCGAGCCGGTCTGGATGCCTTGGCCGGTTTCCTGGTGGATATCCGCTGCTCGGCGGTGTTCGAAAGCCAGCCGGTGGGGATCAAGAGCGGCCCGTTCTTCAATTTCGTGGTGTCGGCCTACACCGATCTGCCGCTGATGGAGCTGGATCGGCGGCTGAAATTCATCGAGGCGGATAACGGTCGTTATGCCCCGGATCGCAAGGGATTGCCGCTGGATATCGACGTCTTGCTGTACGGAGAGTTGGCAGGCAATTTCGACGGGCTGATCCTGCCCCGGGCCGAGATTCTGAAAAATGCCTTCGTGTTGTGGCCGTTGTCGCTGATTGCGCCGGATCGGGTACATCCAGGTGTGGGAAAAAGCTTTGCCACGCTGTGGTCCGAGGCGCAGATCGATCAGGTGCTGGCACCGGTCGGGTTTGAATGGCGTGGTATTCAGCTCACGCCTCCAGATCTGTTGAACTGACTGACGCCATCGCGACCGGTTCGCGATGGCGTCAGATGTTCTCAGGACGACGCTGATTCCTTGTAAGCCTTCAATGCCTTGAGCCGTTCACGCTTGAGCGCTTCGCCCAGTTCCGGGCCCTTGAAACCTTTCTCCAGCAGCGGCTGTACCGCAACGCCCCGAGCAGCGTTGGCTGCACCGCGCAGGTAATCGGCCTGCGGATAACTGCGCTGCTCAAGTCCTTTGCGGCCTCGGGCATCCATCTCGCATGCGACGATAAATTCTTCGAAGCGCTGCGGTCGGCGATAAACATCAAAGCTCTGCAGCAATTCCAGCAAGGTCGACGCCTTCAGCTCCAGAGCGCGATGGCCGTGGGTGTGATACTGGCCGACCAGCAGGGCCAGTTCCTGACAGTCCTTCGGTGCCTTGAAGCGTTCGTTGACCGCTTTGATCAGCTTCAGGCCCTTGTGCTCGTGGGCAATGTGCCGTGGCCATTCCTCTTCCGGGGTCAGGCCCTTGCCGAGGTCGTGCAGCAGGCAGGCCCAGCGCACCGTCAATGGTTGTTGGTGCAGGGCGGCTTGCTCAAGCACGCTCAGTGTGTGAATGCCGCTGTCGATTTCCGGGTGATGGACTTCCGGTTGCGGTACGCCGAACAGGGCGTCGACCTCCGGCATCAGCACTTTCAGTGCGCCACAGTCACGCAGTACCTGAATGAACACCTGCGGCTGACTTTCCATCAGTGCGCGGGAAATCTCTTTCCAGCTGCGTTCGGCGGTCAGGGCCTCCAGTTCACCGGATTCGCTGAGCTGGCGCATCAACTCAAGGGTCTCGGGGGCAACCTTGAAGCCGAGTTCTGCGTAACGAGCCGCGAAGCGGGCAACACGCAGGACTCGCAGGGGATCTTCGGCGAAAGCGGGGGAAACGTGACGCAGAATCCGGTCTTCGAGATCACGCTGGCCGTGATAAGGGTCGGTCAGGTTTTGCTGATCGTCCTCGGCCATGGCGTTGATCGTGAGGTCGCGACGGATCAGATCTTCTTCAAGCGTGACCTCGGGGCTGGCGTGAAAGGTGAACCCGCCATAACCGCGACCGCTCTTGCGTTCGGTGCGGGCGAGGGCGTACTCCTCGCCGCTTTTCGGGTGAAGAAACACAGGGAAATCCGCACCGACCGGGCGAAACCCTTTGGCGAGCATTTCTTCTGCGGTGGCGCCGACCACCACCCAATCGATATCGGTGACCGGTTTGCCCAGCAGGCGATCACGTACTGCACCGCCGACCTTGTAAATCTGCATAAAAAACCTCCGTTGGCCCGACAGGATAACCCTTGCGCCGGACTTTCGGAGGCCAGAACGGGATCAAAGATGAATGACGGCCAGATCGAGCCGACCGTAATCCCCCTCGCCGTGTTCGCTGCGGGGCGGCACATGGTGGGTTTTCATGATCTGGTCGCCCTGCAGGGTTTCCAGATGAATGTCGAAACCCCATAACCGGTGCAGATGCTTGAGTACCTCGTCGGTGGAGTCGCCCAGCGGTTTGCGGTCGTGCTGCTGGTGACGCAGGGTCAGAGAACGGTCGCCGCGCCGGTCGATGCTGTAGATCTGCACGTTCGGTTCACGATTGCCCAGGTTGTACTGCGCGGCCAGGGTCTCACGGATGATCCGGTAGCCGCCCTCGTCATGGATGGCTGGCACCAATAGATCATCTTTCTGGTCGTCATCGAGGATGCTGAACAGTTTCAGGTCACGGATCACCTTCGGCGACAGGTACTGCAGGATGAAACTCTCGTCCTTGAAGCTGCTCATGGCGAACTTGATGGTCGACAGCCAGTCGCTGCCGGCGATTTCCGGGAACCAGCGACGGTCTTCCTCCGTGGGCTCTTCACACATGCGCCGAATGTCGCGGTACATGGCAAAGCCCAGTGCGTAAGGGTTGATGCCGTTGTAGTAGGGGCTGTCGAAACCCGGCTGGAACACCACGCTGGTGTGAGACGTCAGGAACTCCATCATGAAACCGTCGGTGACCAGACCCTCGTCGTAAAGGTCGTTCATCAGCGTGTAGTGCCAGAAAGTCGCCCAGCCCTCGTTCATCACCTGGGTCTGGCGCTGTGGATAGAAATACTGGGCGATCTTGCGCACGATGCGCACGATTTCCCGTTGCCACGGCTCCAGCAACGGTGCGTGTTTCTCGATGAAGTACAGGATGTTTTCCTGAGGTTCGGCCGGGAACCGTGCGTTGTCCTTGTCGCTGAACTTGTCCGCGCCTTTGGGAATGGTGCGCCACAGGTCGTTGATCTGCTTCTGCAGGTGTTCTTCGCGATCCTTCTGCCGGCGCCGCTCTTCCTCGGCGGAAATCGGATACGGGCGTTTGTAGCGGTCGACGCCGTAGTTCATCAACGCATGGCAGGAGTCGAGCAGGTCCTCGACCGCGTCGATCCCGTGGCGCTCCTCGCACTGCATGATGTACTGCTTGGCGAACACCAGGTAGTCGATGATCGAACTGGCATCGGTCCAGGTGCGGAACAGGTAGTTGCCCTTGAAGAAACTGTTGTGGCCATAACAGGCATGGGCCACCACCAGTGCCTGCATGCAGATGGTGTTCTCCTCCATCAGATACGCGATGCATGGGTCGGAGTTGATCACGATCTCGTAGGCCAGCCCCATCTGCCCGCGACTGTAGGATTTCTCGGTGCTGAGGAAGTGTTTGCCGTAGGACCAGTGGTGATAGCCCAGTGGCATGCCGACCGAGGCGTAGGCGTCCATCATCTGTTCGGCGGTGATCACTTCGATCTGGTTGGGATAGGTGTCCAGGGCGTACCCGGCCGCGATCCGGGCAATTTCGCGGTCGTAGGTCTGGATCAGCTCGAATGTCCATTCGGAGCCGGTGGAAATGGGTTGGCGCTTCTGCTCTTTGGCGGTCATGTCACTAACCTGCGCTGGAAGAGTTCACGGAAGACCGGATAGATATCTCCGGCCGAGACCAGCTGCTGCTGGGCAAAAGTGTCGGAAAAGGCTTCGGCGATGCGTTCGTACTC
Organism: Pseudomonas kribbensis; assembly: GCF_003352185.1. Classification (GTDB taxonomy): domain Bacteria; phylum Pseudomonadota; class Gammaproteobacteria; order Pseudomonadales; family Pseudomonadaceae; genus Aquipseudomonas; species Aquipseudomonas kribbensis. Next base: position 5,717,350 of record NZ_CP029608.1, on the reverse strand, counting down.
GTACCACAGGGCCTGATGTTCGCGCGGGGTGATCTCTACGTAAGTGTAGTACTGCACGAACGGCATGATCTGGTTGATCAGGATGTCGCGGCAGATCGGCGAGTCATCGTTCCAGTTGTCGCCGTCGGAGGCCTGGGCGGCGTAGATGTTCCATTCGTTGCTCGGGTAGCGCTCGGCCATGATCTCCTGCATCAGTTTCAGGGCGCTGGATACGATGGTGCCGCCGGTTTCCCGCGAGTAGAAAAACTCTTCTTCGTCCACTTCCCGGGCGCTGGTGTGGTGGCGGATGAACACGACGTCGATCTTGTCGTAGTTCCGCTTCAGGAACAGGTACAGCAGGATGAAAAAGCGTTTGGCGATGTCCTTGGTCGCCTGGGTCATGGAGCCGGAAACGTCCATCAGGCAGAACATCACGGCCTTGGAACTGGGGTTCGGCTGCTTGATCAGCAGGTTGTACTTGAGGTCGAAGGTGTCGAGGAAGGGCACGCGATGAATGCGCGCACTGAGTTTCTCGATTTCCGCCTCCAGGTTCTGAATGTCGCCGAAATTATCCGGTTCTTCGCGTTTCAGGCGTGCCAGTTCTTCCTTGGCCTCGCGCAGCTTGGCGCGGCTGCTGCCGGACAGCGCGATTCGCCGGGCATGGGCCGAGCGCAGGGTACGGATGATGTTGATCCGGGACGGGTTGCCCTCGTTGCTGATCCCGGCGCGAACAGTCTTGAAGGTATCGGTACCGGTCAGGTTGCGTTTGACCAGGTTCGGCAGTTCGAGGTCCTCGAACATGAACTCGAGGAACTCTTCCTGGGTGATCTGGAAGACGAATTCGTCCATGCCTTCGCCGGAGTTGCCGGCCTTGCCCGGCCCACGGCCTCCGCCGCCTCCCGGTGGGCGGGCGATGTGTTCGCCGGCGGTAAATTCCTTGTTGCCGGGATGAACCACCGTCTGCTTGCCGCCGCGACCATGGTGAAGCACCGGCTCGTCGATGTCGCGACCGGGGATGCTGATCTGCTCGCCGTGCTCCATGTCGGTGATGGAGCGCCGGCTGACCGCCTCTTCGACAGCCTTCTTGATGTGGTCACGGTAACGTCGCAGGAAGCGCTGACGGTTCACCGTGCTCTTGTTCTTGCCATTGAGACGTCGGTCGATCACATAGCTCATAGGAGGCCCTCCGGGCAGCTTCAAGTAGTGAGCTGCGAGCCGCAAGTGCAGGCATATGCCCTGGCATCAGGCTCATGCGCTTTTTACTTGCAGCTCGAAGCTTGTAGCTTGCAGCTGCTTTACTGCGATTTCCGGACCCGCAGATACCACTCGGAGAGCAGTCGTACCTGTTTGTCGGTGTAGCCGCGTTCGACCATTCGTGTAACGAAGTCGTTGTGCTTCTGTTGGTCCTCTTTGCTGGCCTTGGCATTGAAGCTGATGACCGGCAGCAGGTCCTCGGTGTTCGAGAACATTTTCTTCTCGATGACCACCCGCAGTTTTTCGTAGCTGAGCCAGGTCGGGTTCTTGCCGTTGTTGTTGGCCCGGGCGCGCAACACGAAGTTGACGATTTCGTTGCGGAAATCCTTCGGATTGCTGATGCCGGCCGGTTTCTCGATCTTTTCCAGTTCCTCGTTGAGGGCGACGCGGTTGAGGATCTCGCCGGTTTCCGGATCGCGATACTCCTGATCCTGAATCCAGAAGTCCGCGTACAGCACGTAGCGGTCGAAGATGTTCTGGCCGTACTCGCTGTAGGACTCGAGGTAGGCGGTCTGGATCTCTTTGCCGATGAATTCGATATAACGCGGCGCCAGGTACTCCTTCAGATAACGCAGGTAACGTTCGCGGGTCTCGGCCTGGAACTGTTCCTGCTCGATCTGCTGTTCCAGCACGTAGAGCAGGTGCACCGGGTTGGCGGCGATTTCGTGCGGATCGAAGTTGAAGACCTTGGACAGGATCTTGAACGCAAACCGGGTCGACAGGCCGTTCATGCCTTCGTCGACGCCCGCCGCGTCGCGGTATTCCTGGATCGATTTGGCCTTCGGATCGGTGTCCTTGAGGTTTTCGCCGTCATACACACGCATCTTGGAATAGATGTTGGAGTTTTCCGGCTCCTTCAGGCGTGACAGTACGGTGAACTGCGCCAGCATCTTCAGGGTGTCCGGCGCGCAATGGGCCTTGGCCAGGGAGCTGTTGAACAGCAGCTTGTCGTAGATCTTCACTTCGTCGCTGACCCGCAGGCAGTACGGCACTTTGACGATGTAGATCCGGTCGATGAAGGCTTCGTTGTTCTTGTTGTTGCGGAAGGTGTGCCACTCCGATTCGTTGGAGTGGGCCAGCAGGATCCCGGTGAACGGAATCGCGCCCAGGCCTTCGGTACTGTTGTAGTTGCCTTCCTGGGTGGCGGTCAGCAGAGGGTGCAGCACCTTGATCGGTGCCTTGAACATTTCGACGAATTCCATCAGGCCCTGGTTGGCCCGGCACAGCGCACCGGAATAGCTGTAGGCATCGGCGTCGTTCTGCGGAAATTCTTCCAGCTTGCGGATATCGACCTTGCCCACCAGCGCGGAGATGTCCTGGTTGTTCTCGTCGCCCGGTTCGGTCTTGGCCACGGCGATCTGGTTGAGGATCGAGGGGTACAGCTTGACCACGCGGAACTGGCTGATGTCGCCACCGAATTCGGCCAGGCGCTTGGTGGCCCATGGCGACATGATGGTGTTCAGGTAGCGGCGTGGAATGCCGAAGTCCTCTTCGAGGATCGCGCCATCTTCGGTGGCGTTGAACAGACCCAGTGGCGATTCGAATACCGGTGAGCCCTTGATGGCATAGAAGGGCACTTTTTCCATGAGCTGTTTCAGCTTCTCGGCCAGGGACGATTTACCGCCACCGACGGGGCCGAGCAGGTAGAGGATCTGTTTCTTCTCCTCGAGACCCTGGGCGGCATGGCGGAAATACGACACGATCTGGTCGATGCATTCTTCCATCCCGTGGAAGTCTTCAAAGGCCGGATAGCGGCGGATCACCTTGTTGGAAAAGATTCGCGACAGCCTCGAATTGGTCGAAGTGTCGAGCAGCTCCGGTTCGCCGATAGCCATCAACAGACGCTCGGCGGCGGAAACGTAGGCGCTGCGATCCTTTTTGCACAGTTCCAGGTATTCCTGCAGCGAGAATTCTTCCTGGCGTGTGGACTCGAAGCGTTGTTGGAAGTGGCTAAAGATACTCATGACGTCACCTCGCTCGATACGTGGAGCCGACGCCGGATCACTCAGTCGATGCTGGCAAGCAGCCGCGATGGCAGCTGTTGTTTACCCCCCAGAACCCTTCCGCGATCGACAACCGCGAAAGTCACTCCCGATGACCCGTGCGCCGGTGTACCGGCTCTCCCCTGTTTTGGATGGCCTGGGCTTAAGGATAGTTGGGAATTCGGGAGGTAAAGGCGAGATACGTAATTAGTTGTGGCAGACCGTTCGTCTGCCACCGCGCGAGCCCACGGGAGCCGGGGCTTGCACGTTACAAAAAAATTATTCGGAGGTGCCTTGCGCGGTTTCCGAAGGAAAAGTCGTACGCCACAGCTCGAAGCCGCCGTCCATGCTGTAGACGTCGGAAAAGCCCTGGCTGACGAGATACGCCGCGGCACCCTGGCTCGAATTGCCGTGGTAGCAGACCACGACGGTCGGGGCATCGAGGTCGGCGCCCTGGATGAAGGCATGCAGGGAATGATTGTCCAGATGCTTCGAGCCGCTGATGTGCAGCGCCGCGAATGTGGCTGGGTCACGGACGTCGACGACCACGGCACCTTGCTCGCGCAGGGCCTGGGCCTGTTCCGGGGGGATTCGTTTGAATTCGCTCATGGCGGGTTCCTGTGGCTCGGCTGAAAACGCAGTCTAACGCGGGGCGCTGACTGGCGAGGATTCGGTGATCGGTGGTGCGACGGGAGGCAGGACACCGCCGTGTTCGTCGCATTTGCACGACAGCAGTTCAAAGCTGTCGACGTTCATCAGGGTCAGGCTGCCGCCCCACACACAACCGGTGTCGAGGGCGGAGATGCCGGGCTCGTGGACATCGCCCTCAAGCGCCGCCCAGTGGCCGAAAATGATCCGCAGGCCACGGGTCTTGCGTTCCTTGTGCTGGAACCACGGTTTGTAGCCCGGTGGCGCCGTGTCCAGACCTTCCTTGCTCTTGAGGTCGAGCTTGCCTTCGGCGGTGCAGAAGCGCATGCGCGTGAAGTAGTTGGTGATGACCCGCAGGCGGGCCACGCCTTTTAGGTCGCTGTCCCACTTCGCCGGTTCGTTGCCGTACATGCCGTCGAGGAAGGCCGGGAGCAGGTTGTCGTCGCGCAGGGCGGTCTCGACTTCTTCGGCGTACTTCAGGGCCTTGCGCAGGGACCATTGCGGCGGGATGCCCGCGTGGGTCATGGCGACTTCACGTTGCTCGTCGTAGTGCATGAGTTTCTGCTGGCGCAGCCACTCCATCAGTTCGGCGCAGTCTGGTGCTTCGAGAATCTCGCGCAGCGTGTCGGACTTTTTCATGCGCTCGATGTTTTTCGCCGCCGCCAGCAGGTGCAGGTCGTGATTGCCGAGGACGCAGACCAGCGACTCACGCATGCCATAGAGAAAGCGCAGGGTTTCCAGTGATTGCGGGCCACGGTTGACCAGGTCGCCTACCAGCCACAACCGGTCCACTGCCGGGTCGAACGCGACTTGCCTGAGCAGGCACTTGAGCGGTTCGAGGCAGCCCTGAAGGTCGCCGACGGCATACGTCGCCATTAGTGCAGGGCTCCGGGAACGGCGAGGCGGAAGGGTTTGATGATCGCATCGAAATGCTTGCCGTCACTGGCGACCATTTCATAGCTGCCCTGCATGGTGCCGACCTTGGTGGTCATGACCGTGCCGCTGCTGTAGGTGTGACTTTGTCCCGCGTCGATCAAGGGCTGCTGGCCGACCACGCCGGCACCGCGCACTTCTTCGACATGTCCGTCGCCATCGGTGATCACCCAATGCCGGGACATCAGTCGGGCCGGTTGCTCGCCATTGTTCTGCACAGTGATGGTGTAGGCGAAGGCGAAGCGGTCTTGCTCGGGTTGCGATTGGTCTGCCAGGTAGTGAGTAACGACACTGACATCGACCTGATAACGAGGATCAGACATGCAAAAGGCCTTAAGGACAAAGCGGGACGCGGGGGGTAGCCGATGGATTGAGTCTAGGCAAGTATCGGGCAGGAGACCAGAGCGGTGTCCTGCCCGAGCGCGATGATTGCCTGTCAGTCGGCTGCAGGTGTTTTTGCGGGCTGTTCGGCAAGCTTGTCGGCCAGACGCACGAATGCGGCCAGATCGAGCTGCTCGGGCCGCAGACTGCCATCGACGCCGGCGGCCTCGATTTCAGCGTTGCTCAGCAATTGCTTGAGGGTGTTGCGCAGGGTCTTGCGGCGCTGGTTGAAGGCTTCGCGCACGACGCGCTCGAGCAGGCGGTGATCCTTGGCCGGGTGTGGCAGTACCGCATGCGGCACAAGACGTACGATGGCCGAATCGACCTTCGGCGGCGGGTTGAAAGCCCCCGGGCCGACGTTGAACAGATGTTCGACCCGGCAGTGGTACTGAACCATGATCGACAGACGGCCCCAGTCGCCGCCACCCGGGCCGGCGGCCAAGCGCTCCACGACTTCCTTCTGCAGCATGAAGTGCATGTCGCGAATGATGCCTGCATTGTTCAGCAGGTGGAAAATCAGCGGCGTGGAGATGTTGTACGGCAGGTTGCCGACCACGCGCAGGCTGTTCGGCGCAGCGTTCAGGGTGTTGAAGTCGAACTTCAACGCATCGCCCTGATGCAGGTTGAAGTTGCTCTTGCCGGCGAACTGCTGGTTGAGGATCGGGATCAGGTCCTTGTCCAGTTCCACCACGTCCAGCTGTGCGCCGGAATTGAGAATGCCGGCGGTCAGCGCGCCCTGGCCCGGGCCGATTTCCAGCATCCGGTCGCCGGATTTGGCACTGATGGAGCGCAGGATGCGGTCGATGACGCCGGCATCGTGCAGGAAGTTCTGGCCAAAGCGTTTGCGCGCCTTGTGTTGGTATTGCTCGGTCATAAACGGGTCTCGGCCATCTGGTAGGCGGTTTCCAGGGCGACCTGCAGGCTGCCGGTGTCGATCTTGCCGCTGCCGGCCAGATCCAGGGCGGTGCCATGGTCGACGGAGGTGCGGATGATCGGCAGGCCCAGGGTCACGTTGACCGCTGCGCCGAAGCCTTTGTACTTGAGCACGGGCAGGCCCTGGTCGTGGTACATCGCCAGCACTGCGTCGCAGTGCTCCAGATATTTGGGGGTAAACAGAGTGTCGGCAGGCAGCGGGCCACGAAGGTCCATGCCCTCGCCGCGCAGGCGCTCCAATGTTGGTTCGATGATGTCGATTTCTTCGTGGCCCAGGTGTCCGCCTTCACCGGCGTGCGGGTTGAGCCCGCAGACCAGGATGCGCGGTTGGGCGATGCCGAATTTGTCTTGCAGGTCGGCGTGCAGAATCCGCGTGACCCGTTCCAGTCGCTCCGGCGTGATCGCATCGGCAATGTCGCGCAAGGGCAGGTGAGTGGTGACCAGTGCCACACGCAAACCGCGGGTGGCGAGCATCATCACCACCTGGGCGGTGTGGGTCAGGTCGGCGAGGAATTCGGTGTGTCCGGAAAAGGTGATGCCGGATTCGTTGATCACGCCCTTGTGCACCGGGGCGGTGATCATCCCGGCGAAGTCGCCGTTCAGGCAGCCATTGCCGGCGCGGGTGAGGATTTCAAGGACGAATGCGGCGTTGGCCTTGTCCAGCTGCCCGGCGACCACGGGGGCGCTGAGCGGGGTGTCCCAGACATAAAGGCTGTTGGCCGGCGCCGGAACGTCCGGCCAGTGACCGGGCGAAACGGGCAGCAGGCTGACGGCCAGCCCCAGCTGCGCGGCCCGCTCTTGGAGCAGGTCGCGGCTGGTGATGGCAATCAGGGGATGTGGCTGGGCTTGCGAGGCGAGCAGCAGGCACAGGTCGGGACCGATGCCGGCTGGTTCGCCGGGTGTCAGCGCGAAACGCTTGGGTTTCACTGCGCTGCCTGGTCTGCACCAGGGAGTTTGATCTCTACGTACGCTTCGTCACGGATCTGACGCAGCCAGGTTTGCAGCTCTTCGTCGTATTTGCGGTTACGCAGTACGGTCATGGCTTGCTGCTCGCGGGCCTGTTCGGTGCTGTCGGTGGCGCGACGGCCAAGGACTTCCAGAACGTGCCAGCCGTACTGGGTCTGGAACGGCTTGGACAGCTGACCCTGCGGGGACTTGGCCATCACGGCGCGGAATTCCGGTACCAGTGCGTTCGGGTCGATCCAGTTCAGGTCACCGCCGTTAAGGGCGGAACCCGGGTCTTCCGAGTATTTTTTCGCCAGTTCGGCGAAATCTTCGCCAGCTTCGATGCGGTTATACAGCGATTGAACCAGTTCCTTTGTCTTGGCTTCGTCGCGGACCGGACTTGGCTTGACCAGGATGTGGCGCACATGCACTTCGTCACGCATCTGGCTTTCGCCGCCGCGTTTTTCCAGCAGCTTCAGGATGATGAAACCACCCGGAGTGCGCGCAGGCTGAGTGATGTCGCCCGGCGACATGGCGCTCAGTTCACGATCGAACGGCGGTGGCAGTTGAGCTGCTTTACGCCAGCCCATGTCGCCGCCTTCCAGGGCGTTGTCGCTGCCGGATCTGGCAACGGCCAGTTGACCGAAGTCAGCGCCCTGCTTGAGTTGCTGGTAAACCTCCATCGCCTGGCGTGCGGCGCTCTGAATCGCTTCAGAGTTGGCGCTTTCCGGGGTCGGAATCAGGATGTTGGCCAGGTGCAGCTCTTCCGACAGTTGCATCTTGCCCAGGTCGGAGGCGAGGAAGTTCTTCACTTCCTGCTCCGATACCTGAATGCGTTCTGCAACTCGGCGCTGGCGCACACGGCTGATGATCATTTCCTTGCGGATCTGGTCACGGGCGCCTTCGTAACTCAGGCCGTCTCGGGCCAGGGCCGCGCGGAACTGGTCGACAGTCATGTTGTTGCGCTGGGCAATGGTGCCGACAGCCTGATTCAGTTCTTCATCGGTGATGCGGATGCCGGAACGTTCGCCGATCTGCAGCTGCAGGTTTTCGACGATCAGGCGCTCGAGCACCTGCTGATCCAGCACGCCCGGAGGTGGCAAGCCGCCACCGCGCTTGGCGATGGTTTGCTGAACTTCGTGGACGCGTTGATCCAGCTGGCTCTGCATGACCACGTCGTTGTCGACGATGGCCACAACTTTATCGATGGACTGTACTGCGGCGTTTGCCGCAGTACCCAGGAACAGCGCGCCCAGCATCAGCGGGCGCAGACAATCAGAAAGCTTGGTCTTCACGTTGACGATAACCTTGGATGCCTTTGTCGAGGAAGCTCTCAGTCTTGGCGCCGGTGAGGCCGCCGAGTCCTTTCAGGACAATTTGAAGGAAGAGGCCGTGGTCGCCTTTTTCGTTTTGCGGAGCTTCCTGACTGAACTCGTCATAAGAAACCCAGTAACGATTGATCAGGCGCAGTTTCCAGCAGCAGTTGTCGTACTCGAAACCACCGAAGGCTTCCAGTGTACGGTTGCGGTTGTAGTCGTACTGCCAGCGGCTGATGGCGCTCCACTGTGGAACGATCGGCCAGATGACCGAGAAGTCATGCTGCTGGATCTTGTAGTAGTCCTTCACGTAGCCCGGTTGCCCTGGAGTGCCGTAGTCACCGCCGCCCACCGACCATTTACCGGTGTTCTGGTCATAACGGACCTGGTCGTTGCGATAGCGATAACCGACGTTGACCACCTTGTTCGGGTTGTCTTCAGGCTGGTAGTGGAACATCGCGCTGCCGGAACGCGGGCTGCGGCTGTCCGGATCCCAGTTGTAGTCGGCAGTGGTGCGCCAGTCGCGGTTCCAGCGGTATTCGTATTCCAGCGCATAAGGCGAAACGTTGGAGTGCGCGTCATCGCGGGTCTTTGGATCGATACCCGGCAGTTGAACTTCGCGATCCTTGAAGTACAAGGCCTGGCCGACACTGATGCGTTGACGTTCGAAACCGTCGTCTTCGATCCAGCGGCTGGTTACACCCAGCGACAGCTTGTTCTCGTCGCCGACCCGGTCGGAACCGGAGAAGCGGTTGTCACGGAACAGCGAGGCATAGTTGAAGGTGTATTCGCTGGTGTCGAATACCGGAATGTCTTCCTGATCCTTCTCTGGCACATAGAGGTAGAACAGGCGCGGCTCCAGGGTCTGGCGGTAGTTTTTGCCGAAGTACGACGTGTTGCGGTCGAAGTACAGGCCGCCGTCGATGCTCGCGATCGGCACGCCACGGCTTTGGTTGCTGCCAAAATTACCGTTGACGTATCGGGTGCCGTTCGCTGCAGCGAATGCCTTCTGGGCAATGATGTCGTCTTTGCCTTGGCCGTCCAGGTCCAGTTGGTACTGGGTGTACTGGTACTTGAGCGATGGCTTGAGGAAGCCATACGTCCAGTTCAGCGGCAGGCTGACGCCAGGCTTCAGATTCAGGCGATCACCGTTGGCACGAGCCAGGCCGGTCACGTTTGTATCGAGTCGCGGAGAGACAGTGCCGTCCTCGTTGATGAAATCACCGGTTTTCAGATCACGGTCAAAGCGAACGAGTTCGGTCTCGTAATCGAAATTCAGGCCTTCCGGGTGGTACGGCAGCTTGCCGTTGAGGGTGAGCTGCGGCAGGCGCCCGTAAGGTGTGATGTTCGCGACGGTTGCCAACTGATACTGCTGGGCATTCAGGATGGCGGTGTAGTTGTCGCCGCGGTAGGCAACCAGACCCTGCTGATTCACGAAGTCCTGGCTCTTCACGCCGATCTGGTCGGTGGTCAGGTCCTGGAAGTAATACGGATCGCTGATCTTGGTGTAGTCAACCTGGGTGTACACACGGGAGTCCAGGCCGCCCTTGTGTTGCCAGTTGTACATATAGCGATTTTTTTCGTAATCGGTCTGCTTGCTGCGATCGGTGTCTTCGTCGTTGAGGTACGCGGCACCGAACTGACCTTCGCTGGACTTGGTCAGGTAACGGAATTCGCCTTCCATCAACAGGCCGCGCTTGCTCATGTAGCGCGGATACAACGTGGCATCGTAGTTTGGTGCCAGGTTGAAGTAGTACGGGGTGACCAGCATGAAGCCGGTGTCGCTGCCGGTGCCGATGGTCGGCGGCAGGAAACCCGACTGACGGCGGTCGTCGATCGGGAAATAGATGTACGGCGTGTACAGGATCGGAATGTCCTTGACCCGCAGTGTCACGTTGGTCGCGGTACCGAAGCCGGTGGCAGGGTTCAGGGTGATGTTGTTGCCCTTGAGCTGCCAGGCGTTGCTGTTCGGTTCGCACGTGGTGTACGTGCCGTCCTTCAGGCGGATGATCGCGTTTTCGGCGCGCTTGGCGTACAGCGCGTTACCGCGGATGCGCGATTTGTGCATCACGTATTCGGCGTTGTCGACTTTCGCTTCACCGGTGTCGAGCTGCACATCGGCGTGGTCGCCGACGATCAGCGCGCCGTTGTCGCGGATGCGTACGTCGCCCTTGAGTTCGGCGCGGCTCTCGGCCTGGTAGAGGCTGGCTTCCTGGGACTCGACCTGCATGCTGCCCTGGCGCAGGACCACGTCACCGGCCAGCGTGCCGACCTGATCTTCGGTGTTGTAGCGCGAAGCTTTCGCGCCGATGAAGGTCGGGGCGTCACTTTTATTCGTCTTGTCATTCATGCCAGGACGAATCGGTTCGATATAGGAACCAGAGCAGTAAGGACCGGTCTCGGCCAGTTGGGCGGCGGTGAGCTTCTCGCGCGGAACCCAGTCGAGGTGACTGTAGTCCTCGCTACGGGATTTGAGGCCGCGGCCCTTGGACTCGGTGACCAGCACGGGTTTGGAACCGGAGTCCGAAACGCTGCCGTTCTCGGCCGGGGCTTCGCCGGCAGCGCTGACGGCACTGCCGTCATGCACCGGACGCGGTGGCAATGCAGCCGTCGGCGTCTTCGGCGAACAGGCCCAGCCGCCCGTAGCCGAGACCGCGCAGTCATACTGCTCGGCGGCGACAACGAATGAACTGGCCAGAGGTTGCATAGCCAGCAGACTGCCGGTTACCAACAACGGAAATTTTTTACGAAACGCGGGGGATTTCAATGCCATCTTATTAGTCCGGGCTTCCTGCGTGCCATCTGCCCGCGGTGTGGGCCGCACGCCTCTCGATGGTCTGAAAAAGATGCTGGATAATAAAGCATGACCCGCTTGACGGCTAGCGCCGTCGGAGACCCTTGCAATGCCTGACCAAGATGTACGCTTGCAACACCTGAAAGTTTGGCTCGATGAACAGTTGGCGACCCTTTTTGCCGAACAGGGCTGGGGTGCCGTACCCCCGGCCACGTTGACTGCGGCCAGCAGCGACGCGAGTTTCCGCCGTTATTTCCGCTGGGAAGGCGCCGGTCGCAGTTTCGTCGTGATGGACGCGCCGCCCCCCCAGGAAAACTGCAAACCGTTCGTGGATATCGCCTTTTTGCTGGCAAAATCCGGTATTAACGTGCCGAAAATTTATGCAGAAGACCTCGAACGCGGTTTTCTTTTGCTCAATGACCTGGGCAACAAGACCTATCTCGACGTGATCAATGGCGAAAATGCCGACGCATTGTTCAGCGACGCCTTGCAGGCACTATTGGCATTTCAGCAGTTGCCGATGGTGGCACCGCTGCCGAGCTATGATGTTGCGCTGCTGCGCCGTGAGCTGGAACTGTTCCCCGAGTGGTACGTGAAGCGTGAGCTGGGCATCGAATTCGACGCCACTCAGCAGCAACAATGGCAGCAGGTCAGCGATCTGCTGATCGACAGCGCGCTGGCCCAGCCCAAAGTGCTGGTGCACCGCGACTACATGCCGCGTAACCTGATGCTCAGCGAACCGAACCCCGGCGTGCTGGATTTCCAGGACGCGGTGTACGGCCCGGTAACCTACGACGTGACCTGCCTGTTCAAGGATGCCTTCCTCAGCTGGCCTGAAGAACGCGTGCGCGGCTGGCTCGAAAGCTACTGGCAGCAGGCGACGGCACTCAACATTCCGGTACAGCCGGATTTCGAAGATTTCCTGCGCGCCAGCGATCTGATGGGCGTTCAGCGCCACTTGAAGGTCATCGGGATCTTCGCCCGCATCTGTCACCGCGATGGCAAACCTCGATACCTGGCCGACGTGCCGCGTTTCTTCGCTTATATAGAAGCGGTGATCGCCCGCCGTCCGGAGTTGGCGCAACTGCAGGCGCTGCTGGTCAGCCTGCGTGCCGGAGTGACGGCATGAAGGCAATGATTCTGGCGGCCGGCAAAGGCGAGCGCATGCGCCCGCTGACCCTGACCACCCCCAAACCGCTGGTGCGTGCCGCTGGCGTACCGTTGATCGAGTATCACCTGCGAGCCCTCGCGGCGGCGGGTTTCAGCGAGATCGTGATCAACCATGCCTGGCTCGGCCAGCAGATTGAAGATTACCTGGGTGACGGCTCGCAATTCGGCCTGAGCATCCGTTACTCGCCCGAAGGCGAGCCACTGGAAACCGGCGGGGGGATCTTCCGCGCCTTGCCGCTGCTCGGTGACGAAGCGTTCCTGGTGGTCAACGGTGATATCTGGACCGATTACGACTTCAGCGTGCTGCATCAGCCGATCAACGGACTGGCGCATCTGGTGCTGGCGGACAACCCGGCGCACCACCCGACCGGCGACTTCAGCCTGGTCGGTGATCAGGTACAGGACGGCCAACCGCAAGCGCCGACCCTGACCTACAGCGGCATCGCCGTGCTGCATCCGCAACTGTTCGACGGCTGCACGGACGGCGCCTTCAAACTGGCACCGTTGCTGCGCAAAGCCATGGCGGACGGGCAGGTCAGCGGTGAGCGACTGAAAGGCCACTGGGTCGATGTCGGTACGCACGAGCGTCTGGCTGAAGCCGAAACCTTGATAGAAGCGAGTCGCTGATATGTTGTGGCCAGGGACTCTGATTGGAGCCGGAGCGGGTTTTGCTATCGCCAGCATTCCGGGGGCCATGCTTGGGGCTTTGTTGGGGCAGGCGCTGGATCGGCGTCTGCATTTGCAGAGCTGGGGGCATTTGCGGGAAAAACTCGGCGGCCAGCCGATGCTGCGCAACGACGAGTTGTTGTTCGTCTTGCTCGGGCGTCTGGCCAAGAGCGACGGGCGGGTTACCGACGGGCATATCCAGCAGGCGCGTCAGGAGATGCGCGCGCTGGACATGAGCGAACCGGCGCAGCGCCGGGCCATTGCCGCGTTCAATCGTGGCAAGTCCGGTGGGGATCGTCTGCGCGGTTATCTGCGGCGTCTGAGTGCTCAACCCCATGCTGCCGAAGGGGTGTTGCGTGCCTGCTGGCGGATGGTCTGGGCCGACGGCCGGGCCGGCAGCGGCGAGCGCGAACTGCTGGCGCAGTGGGGCAAGTGGCTGGGGTGGACGACTCACCAGATTCAGGCACTGGCAGCGGATTACGAACCGCACAAGCGCCCGATCGTCAGCGCGGCGGTGAGTTATCAGGATGCGATGCGCCTGCTCGGCGTGTCAGCCACCAGCGAGCCGGCACAGATCAAACGCGCCTACCGTCGCCTGCTCAGCCGCCATCATCCGGACAAGGTGGCCGGGAGCGGTGCGACGGCGGCCCAGGTGCTCGAGGCGACCGAAAAGACTCGCGAATTGCACAATGCCTACACATTGATTCGCGAGCGGCGGGATTTCCGCTAGACGAAAAAAAGATCGCAGCCCTGGCTGCGATCTTTTTTTGTGTGGTCGGTCAGTCCGGGGTTTGCGGATTCAACCAGCCGCGCACCCGGCGGAACAATTGCTCCTGCTCGGCCTTGTTGTCGGGCAACGCCTTGAGCGCGACCTGGCTGAACGCCGACGTCTTCAAGCGCTTGCTGGCCTGCAAGCGCTCCAGTGCAGCGTTGCGATCCAGCGGCTTGTCCATATAGAAGATATCGGCGGTCGGCAGCTTCAGCAGTGGCGTCAGTTCTGCCAGTTCAGGCTTGGCCTTGGGCGGCACTTGCGCGGCGACCATCAGCAGCTTTTCCACTTGCGCGGTCTGCTTTTCGTTGAGGAACCGTGCGGCCCAATAGGCGCCAGTGCCGTGACCCAGCACCACGATGCTGTGCGCGCCTTGCTGTTCGGCGTAGGCAATCGCCGCGTCGATGCGGGCGAAGATTCGCTCGGCGTCGGCCTTGGCCTGTTCTTCGGTGGTCTCGGCAACGACCTTGTCAGCCACGTCCGCTTCACCGCCGGCGGCTTGCTCGATCGGTTGGGCGGTGGTCGAATCCTTGCTGCCGGCATCGGCGGTTTTCGGCGCTGCGGGGGCTTCGACCACGCGCGGTGCGATGGCATCGCTTTGCAGGTCGGGCAGGGTGATACTCAGGCTGTTCCACTCGACGTCCGGCAATTTACGCCGCAGCGGGCCGATCGCCTGTGGCCAGTCAGCGGTTTCGCCGGCACCGGGGATGAGGATCACCACGCCTTTTGGATCGGCGGTATTGGCCGGTTTCCACAGGGCGAGGAAGGTGTCGCTGCCGGCCTGCAACTGTTGTTGTTCCTGGGTCGGGACTTTGCGTTCGAGTGCCGAGGCCTCTTCCTGACTACGCTCAAGCAGTGGCTGGCGTTCGACCGGTTTTTCTTCGGCGGGTTTTTCCGCGGCAGGGGCGGGTGCCGGATCGGCGGCTTCGACGGAAAAGGCACAAGGCAGGATCAGCGACAGGCACAATGCTGGCATTGCCAGGCGAGAGACAGGGGGCATCGGTTATTCCAGGCCAGAAAGTATCCCGGCAGCCTAATGGGTTGGTCAGAATTTGTCAGTGTATGGGATTTCAATGATGCGTTTTTGCTGCCTGTGGGTTATCGGCTGTCTGGCGTTTCCCTTGATGGGCTGGGCCGCGCCTGCTCCGCCGAGTCATGCTGCGCAACTGTCGGCGAGCCAGCATCAGTGGCTGGCCGGGCACAATGAATTGCGTGTCGGCGTGATTCTGCAGGCGCCGTACGCGCAATACGACCGGCGCTTGCAGCGGTTGTCGGGAGCCAATGTCGAGTTGATGAAGTGGATGGCCAAGGCCCTCGACATCGAACTCAGCTGGCGCAACTTCCCCGATCTGGAACAACTCGAAGCCGCCGCACGGGACGGCGAGATCGATATCGCCCCGGGTCTGACCCAGACACCCGGCTCACTGCGCCTCTGGCAGTTCTCCGATCCCTACATGCGCGTGCCGCAACTGGTGGTCAGCGACCAGAAAGCCAGCAGTTCGGTCGAGCTGGAAAAACTCGACAGCCAGGCCCGGGTGGCCGTGCGCATGCCCAGCGTCACCGCTGACTACCTGCGCGGCAACTATCCCCATCTGAACCTGCAAGGCGTGCCGCTGGAGCGTCAGGCCTTGCAGTTGCTGTTGAGTCAGCAGGCGTCTTACGCGGTGGTGGACGAAGCGCAATTGGGGCGGTTGTCGACAGAGCCGGAGTTCGCCGGGCTGGTGGTAGTCGGCGATATCGGTCTGCCGCAACTGTTGCGAGTCGCCACCCGTCGCGACTGGCCGGAACTGGCCGGGATCGTCGAAAGCGCCTTGCGGGCGATCCCGGCGAAAGATCTGGAGCGCCTGCACACGCAATGGCTGCAACCCAAATACCCGAGGCTCTCGGAATCCCCGGGGTTCTGGCAGAACCTGAGCCTGTTGTTCGCCGTGTTGCTGCTCAGTTGTGCGGCGATTGTTTTTTGGCAGCGGCGTCAGCAACGCAGTCTCGAACAACGCCTGCTCGCCGCCCGGGAAGACATCGCTCTGCGCGCGGCCAGCGAAGAAGCCCTGCGCCTGACCCAGTTTTCCATCGACCAGAGCACCGTCGGCATTCTCTGGGTCAACTGGGACAGTCACGTGCGTTACGCCAACCGCGCGGCGGAACACATGCTCGGTTATCCACAGGGCGCGCTGATCGAGCGACCGTTGATCGACTTCGAACCCGGCCTGCACATGGATCGCTGGCTCAACCTGTGGAAACGCGCCCGGGCCAGCGAAGAAGGGCCCCTCAGTTTCGAGACGAGTTGCGTGCGGGCCGATGGCAGTGTGTTGCCAGCGGATGTGTCGCTGAGTTTTCTGCGCTTTCGCGACAGTGAGTATCTGGTGGTCTATCTCACCGACGTGACCGAACGCCGTCGTGCCCTGGCCGCGTTGCAGGAAAGCGAGGCGCGCCTGCAAGGCATCGCGGCCAACGTGCCGGGGCTGGTGTTCCGTCTGGAGCGGGCGCCGGTGACCGGGCAGATCGACTTTGCCTACATCAGCGAGGGCAGCGAAAGTCTGGTGGGCTACGCCCCGGCCGTCATCGCCCATCGCGACATGGGTTTGCGCAGCCTGGTGCATCCGGACGACAAGGCCGGTTATCACCAGACTCAGGATCATGCGCTGGATACCGACAGCGACTGGTCGTGGCAGGGGCGAATCCTGACGCGCCAGGGCGAGCAGCGCTGGGCCGAGATCAAGGCCATCACCCGGCAACTGGAGGACGGCGCCTACGTCTGGGACGGCATCGTCTGGGACATCACCGAAAGCAAGCGCATCGAACTGGAGCTGGCGGCATCGCGGGAGCAGTTGCGCGAACTGTCGGCGCATCTCGAAAGCGTGCGGGAAGAGGAGAAGGCGCGCATTGCCCGTGAAGTTCACGATGAATTGGGGCAGATGCTGACGGTGCTGAAACTGGAGACATCGATGTGCGAACTGGCCTACGCGCAACTCGACCCCGGTCTGAACGAGCGCCTGAACAGCATGAAACGCCTGATCGCCCAGTTGTTCCAGTTGGTGCGCGACGTAGCGACGGCATTGCGCCCGCCGATTCTCGATGCCGGGATTGCCTCGGCGATCGAATGGCAGGCCCGGCGATTCGAGGCGCGTACACAGATTCCGTGTCTGGTGCAGGTGCCGGACAATCTGCCGCCGCTGAGCGACGCCAAGGCCATCGGCCTGTTCCGCATCCTCCAGGAGGCGCTGACCAACGTCATGCGCCATGCCCAGGCGCATACTGTGGAACTGACGCTGGCGCTCGAAGGCGCCGATTTGTGTCTGACCGTCAGCGATGATGGCGTAGGATTTGTCGCCGCTGCGGGCAGGCCGACATCCTTTGGACTGGTGGGCATGCGCGAGCGGGTGTTGATCATGGGCGGGCAGTTGTCACTCGACAGCGCGCCGGGCGAGGGCACCACACTGAGCGTGCGGGTGCCTCTGGATGAGGAGAAGTAAGTGATCCGTGTACTGGTAGCCGAAGACCACACCATCGTTCGCGAAGGCATCAAGCAATTGATCGGCCTGGCCAAGGATCTGCAAGTGGTGGGGGAGGCGAGCAATGGCGAACAGTTGCTCGAAACCCTGCGCAATGTGCCGTGCGAGGTGGTGCTGCTGGATATTTCCATGCCCGGGGTCAACGGGCTGGAAGCGATTCCACGCATCCGCGCACTGAACAATCCGCCGGCGATTCTGGTGCTGTCGATGCACGACGAAGCGCAGATGGCCGCCCGGGCACTGAAGGTCGGCGCCGCCGGGTATGCGACCAAGGACAGCGATCCGGCATTGCTGCTGACAGCGATCCGCAAGGTCGCGGCGGGTGGACGCTACATCGATCCGGAACTGGCCGACCGCATGGTCTTCGAAGTCGGCCTGACCGATACGCGACCGCTGCATTCGTTGTTGTCCGAACGCGAGTTCTCGGTGTTCGAACGCCTGGCCCAGGGCGCCAACGTCAACGACATCGCCCAGCAACTGGCCCTGAGCAGCAAGACCATCAGCACCCACAAGGCGCGACTGATGCAGAAACTCAACATCACCTCACTTGCCGAACTGGTGAAGTATGCGATGGAGCACAAGCTCCTTTAATCCGCATACCCAATAGCGACAGGCGTTTTTACCGGTTCCTGCGGCGGGAGCTTCAGGGCTCGCACCTGACGTGTCCAAACGCGCCATCCTTGTAGGGCAATCCCTACCCCCGGCCTTCCATCCGGCTGAGGCGATTCTCTCCTGCGCCCCGATTTGCGTGACTGCAAGCAGCCACTAGGCTTAATCCCACAGCAGTCATCAATAACAAGGGTGTGGGTATGAGCCAGGTCGAATCAAACGCAGGGGCCAGCGATGTGCTGGTCAGCTTTCGTGGAGTGCAGAAGAGCTACGACGGCGAGAACCTGATCGTCAAAGACCTCAACCTGGACATCCGCAAGGGCGAGTTCCTGACCCTGCTCGGGCCGTCCGGCTCCGGCAAGACCACCAGCCTGATGATGCTCGCCGGTTTCGAAACGCCGACTGCCGGTGAAATCCTTCTGGCCGGGCGCGCGATCAACAACGTGCCGCCGCACAAGCGCGACATCGGCATGGTGTTCCAGAACTACGCGCTGTTCCCGCACATGACCGTCGCCGAGAACCTGGCGTTCCCGCTGACCGTGCGTGGCCTGAACAAGAGCGACGTCAGCGACAAGGTCAAAAAAGTCCTGAGCATGGTCCAGCTCGACGCCTTCGCTTCGCGCTATCCGGCGCAACTGTCCGGCGGCCAGCAACAGCGTGTGGCACTGGCCCGTGCGCTGGTGTTCGAGCCGCAACTGGTGCTGATGGACGAACCCCTCGGCGCCCTCGACAAGCAACTGCGCGAACACATGCAGATGGAGATCAAACACCTGCACCAGCGCCTCGGCGTGACCGTGGTCTACGTGACCCACGACCAGGGCGAAGCCCTGACCATGTCCGACCGTGTTGCCGTGTTCCATCAGGGCGAGATCCAGCAGATCGCTCCGCCGCGCACCCTCTACGAAGAACCGAAAAACACCTTCGTCGCCAACTTCATCGGCGAGAACAACCGCCTCAACGGTCGCCTGCTCAGCCAGAACGGCGAGCGCTGCGTGGTCGAGCTGGGTCGTGGGGAAAAGGTCGAGGCGCTGGCGGTCAACATCGGCCAGACCGGCGAACCGGTCACCCTGTCGATCCGGCCGGAGCGCGTCAGCCTCAACGGTTCGAGCGACCAATGCGTCAACCGCTTCTCCGGGCGGGTGGCCGAATTCATCTATCTGGGCGACCACGTCCGGGTGCGCCTGGAAGTCTGCGGCAAGACCGACTTCTTCGTGAAACAACCGATTGCCGAGCTCGATCCAGCGCTCGCGGTCGGCGACGTGGTTCCGCTTGGCTGGCAGGTCGAGCACGTTCGCGCGCTTGATCCTCTTCTAGAGGCGCACTAAGCGCCCCGGCAATACCAACACCAACCCTGCACGTGGAGAGAACAATAAATGTTGAGATCCCTGAAGTTCACAGCCCTGACCCTGGGCCTGATGGGTGCGGCAAGCGCAATGGCCGCCGGCCCGGATCTGACCGTGGTGTCGTTTGGCGGGGCGAACAAGGCGGCGCAAGTCAAAGCCTTCTACGCACCGTGGGAAGCGGCGGGCAACGGCAAGATCGTCGCCGGCGAGTACAACGGTGAGATGGCCAAGGTCAAAGCCATGGTCGATACCAAGAGCGTGTCCTGGGATCTGGTGGAGGTTGAATCGCCGGAACTGTCCCGTGGCTGCGATGAAGACATGTTCGAGCAGCTCGATCCGGCGCTGTTCGGCAAGACCGAAGACTACGTCAAAGGCGCGATCCAGCCGTGCGGCGTGGGCTTCTTCGTGTGGTCGACCGTGCTGGCTTACAACGCCGACAAGCTGAAAACCGCACCGACCAGCTGGGCGGATTTCTGGGACACCAAGAAATTCCCGGGCAAACGCGGCCTGCGCAAAGGCGCCAAGTACACCCTCGAATTCGCTCTGATGGCCGACGGCGTTGCGCCGAAAGACGTCTACAAGGAACTGGCCAGCAAGAACGGCCAGGACCGTGCGTTCAAGAAACTGGATGAGCTGAAACCGAACATCCAGTGGTGGGAAGCCGGCGCCCAGCCGCCGCAGTACCTCGCTTCCGGTGACGTGGTCATGAGCTCGGCCTACAACGGTCGGATCGCTGCCGTGCAGAAAGAATCCAACCTGAAAGTGGTGTGGAACGGCGGCATCTACGACTTCGACGCCTGGGCCATCCCGAAAGGCCTGGACAAGGCACGTGCCGAAGCGGCGAAGAAATTTATCGCGTTCTCGGTGCAGCCGCAGCAGCAGAAGACCTACTCGGAAAACATCGCCTACGGTCCGGCCAACTCCCAGGCCGTGCCTTTGCTGGACAAGGCGATCCTGAAAGACATGCCGACCACCCCGGAAAACATCGCCAACCAGGTGCAGATCGACGTCAGCTTCTGGGCTGACAACGGTGAGCAACTTGAGCAGCGTTTCAACGCCTGGGCTGCGAAGTAAGTAGAGGGCTCGCCCTCCTGTGGGAGCGAGCCTGCTCGCGATTGCGGTGTGTCAGTCGGCATCAATGTTGAGTCCGAAAACGCTATCGCGAGCAGGCTCGCTCCCACATTTTCGATTGATCAAAGATTTGCGGAGTACGTCATGGCTATCGCCGTTCCCCTGAACGAGGGCAACAGCCCCACCTTGAAGCAGCGGCTCAAGCACGCCGAGCGGGTCAACCGCTGGAAGGCCCAGGCGCTGATCGCGCCACTGGTGCTGTTTCTGTTGCTGGTGTTCCTGGTGCCGATCGTGGCGCTGCTCTACAAAAGCGTCGGCAACCCGGAAGTGGTGGGCGGCATGCCTCGCACCGTGGCGGCCATCGCCAGCTGGGACGGTCGCGGACTGCCCGCTGAACCGGTCTACAAAGCCGCCGGCGAAGACCTCGCCGAAGCGCGCAAAAACCAGACCTTGGGCGATCTGTCAAAGCGCCTGAACATGGAGTTGGCCGGCTATCGCAGCCTGCTGACCAAAACCGCCCGTTCGCTGCCCTTTGCCAGCGAACCGGCCTCTTATAAAGAAGCGCTGGAAGGCCTCGACGAACGCTGGGGCGATCCGGCCTATTGGCAAGCGGTGAAGCGCAACACCAGCAGCATCACGCCGTTCTACCTGCTGGCGGCGGTGGATCATCGCATCGACGACCTCGGCGAACTTGCCCCGGCTACCCCGGATCAGGCGATCTACCTCGACATCTTCGCCCGGACCTTCTGGATGGGCCTGATCATCACCGTGATCTGCCTGGTGCTGGCCTATCCGCTGGCGTATCTGCTGGCCAACCTGCCGTCGCGTCAAAGCAACCTGCTGATGATTCTGGTGCTGCTGCCGTTCTGGACCTCGATCCTGGTGCGGGTCGCGGCGTGGATCGTGTTGCTGCAATCCGGCGGGTTGATCAATAGCGCGCTGATGGCGATGGGCATCATCGATAAGCCGCTGGAGCTGGTGTTCAACCGCACCGGGGTCTACATCTCGATGGTGCACATCCTGCTGCCGTTCATGATCCTGCCGATCTACAGCGTGATGAAAGGCATCTCGCCGACCTACATGCGCGCCGCGATTTCCCTGGGTTGCCATCCGTTCGCCAGTTTCTGGCGGGTGTACTTCCCGCAGACCTATGCCGGTGTCGGCGCCGGTTGCCTGTTGGTGTTCATCCTCGCCATCGGCTACTACATCACCCCGGCGCTGCTGGGCAGCCCGAACGATCAGATGGTCAGCTACTTCGTCGCGTTCTACACCAACACCAGCATCAACTGGGGCATGGCCACTGCGCTGGGCGGTTTGTTGCTGCTGGCGACCGTGGTGCTTTATCTGATCTACAGCTGGCTGGTGGGCGCCAGTCGCCTGCGCCTGAGCTAAGGGGAATTTGAAATGCTGAGTCCTTATATGTCGCCCGTCGAGCGGGTGTGGTTCTACAGCTTGCGGATCCTCTGCGGCTTGATCCTGTTGTTCCTTATCCTGCCGGTGCTGGTGATCGTGCCGCTGTCGTTCAACTCGGGCAGTTTTCTGGTGTACCCGTTGCAGGGCTTTTCGCTGCACTGGTATCAGGACTTCTTTGCCTCGGCGGAATGGATGCGCTCGCTGAAGAACAGCATCATCGTCGCCCCGGCCGCGACCGTGCTGGCGATGGTCTTCGGCACGCTGGCGGCCATCGGCCTGACCCGTGGCGATTTTCCCGGCAAGGCGCTGGTGATGGCGCTGGTGATTTCGCCGATGGTGGTGCCGGTGGTGATCATCGGTGTGGCCAGCTACCTGTTCTTCGCGCCGCTGGGCCTGGGCAACAGTTTCTTCTCGCTGATCGTGGTGCACGCGGTGCTGGGTGTGCCGTTCGTGATCATCACGGTGTCGGCGACCTTGCAGGGCTTCAACCACAACCTGGTGCGGGCGGCGGCCAGCCTTGGGGCCTCGCCGCTGGTGACATTCCGCCGGGTGACCTTGCCGCTGATTGCGCCGGGGGTGATTTCCGGTGCGCTGTTTGCCTTTGCGACATCGTTCGATGAAGTGGTGGTGACGTTGTTCCTCGCCGGGCCCGAGCAGGCGACGTTGCCTCGGCAAATGTTCAGCGGGATTCGCGAGAACCTGAGCCCGACGATTGCGGCGGCTGCCACTTTGCTGATTGCCTTCTCGGTGATCCTGTTGCTGACGCTGGAGTGGTTGCGTGGGCGGAGTGAGAAGCTGCGTACGGCTCAAGTCTGACGACTGCAAGATCCGGGTTGTCTGCCATTCATGCGCTGAATGACAGACAACCCCAATTCCCCAGCTACGCTTGTGCTCAGCTCCCACATCTATAAGAGGCTGCGCACGATGAGTCTTTCCTCGTTCAAGATCGCTCACAAACTGATCACCGGCGCCGGGGCCATCGAGCAACTGGCGGCCGAACTCACGCGGCTGGACATCGACAACCCGCTGATCGTCACCGATGCCGCGCTGGTCAAGTCCGGCACGGTGGGGCTGGCGCTGGCGCAGATCGGCGAGCGCGAGTACGAAATCTTCGACCGGGTGCTGCCGGATCCGGAAGTCGCCATCGTCGAGGACTGCATGCGCGTCTATCGCGAGGGCGGGCATGACGGGCTGATCGGCCTCGGTGGCGGCAGTGCCATCGACATCGCCAAGAGTGTCGCGGCGTACGCCGGTTATCACGGCGCGCTGGAAGATCTGTTCGGCGTCGATCAGGTGCCGCGCAAAGGCCCGCCGCTGATCGCCATCCCGACCACGGCCGGCACCGGTTCCGAGGTGACCAACGTCGCAATCCTTTCGGACAAGGTCGCCCAACTGAAGAAAGGCATCGTCAGCGATTACCTGTTGCCGGACGTGGCGCTGGTCAGTCCGCAAATGACTTTGACCTGTCCGCGTAGTGTCACCGCCGCCAGTGGTGTCGATGCGCTGGTGCATGCCATCGAGTCCTACCTGTCGTTGAATGCCTCGCCGATCACCGATTCGCTGGCCATCGGCGCAATCAAATTGATCGCCCGGTCATTGCCCAAGGCCTACGCCAATCCGTCCAACCTGCAGGCCCGGGAAGACATGGCCACCGCCAGCCTGATGGCCGGCATGGCGTTCGGAAATGCCGGGGTCGGCGCGGTGCATGCGCTGGCGTATCCGCTGGGCGGGCGCTTCAACATCGCTCACGGCGTCAGCAATGCGCTGTTGCTGCCGTATGTCATGACCTGGAACAAGATGGCCTGCGTCGAACGGATGCAGGATATTGCCGAAGCCATGGGGGTGAAGACCGCTCATCTGAGTCTCAATGAAGCGGCGGACAGCGCCGTCGCGGCAATGACCGAACTGTGCGCTGCGGTAGAAATCCCGCCGGGGCTGCGCAGTTTCGGCGTGCCCGAAGACGCGATCCCGGCCATGGCCGTGGAGGCGGCCGGCATCGAACGTCTGATGCGCAACAACCCGCGCAAGCTCAGCGCTGGCGACATCGAGAAGATCTACCGGGCGGCCTACTGAGAACCCGCCGGCCATCCGTCATGGCACAACCCAATCATCGCGGTCACGGTGCGCGCGCGGAAACTTGAGGTATACAATGCGCGCCATCGTGATTTAGCTCAGAAAAGGTGCGTCATGCAGCCCTTCGTTATTGCTCCGTCGATTCTCTCCGCCGACTTCGCCCGCCTGGGCGAGGAAGTGGACAACGTTCTGGCCGCCGGTGCCGACTTCGTTCACTTCGATGTCATGGACAACCACTACGTACCGAACCTGACCATCGGCCCGATGGTCTGCGCCGCGCTGCGCAAGTACGGCATCACCGCGCCGATCGACGCGCACCTGATGGTCAGCCCGGTGGACCGCATCGTCGGCGACTTCATCGAGGCCGGCGCCACCTACATCACCTTCCACCCGGAAGCCACGCTGCACGTCGATCGTTCGCTGCAACTGATCCGTGAAGGCGGTTGCAAATCCGGCCTGGTGTTCAACCCGGCGACCCCGCTGGACGTGCTCAAGTACGTGATCGACAAGGTCGACATGGTCTTGCTGATGAGCGTCAACCCGGGCTTCGGCGGGCAGAAGTTCATCCCCGGCACCCTCGACAAGCTGCGCGAAGCGCGCGCGATCATTGATGCCTCGGGCCGTGATATCCGCCTGGAAATCGACGGCGGCGTCAACGTCAACAACATCCGTGAAATCGCTGCCGCCGGCGCCGACACCTTCGTGGCCGGCTCGGCGATCTTCAATGCGCCGAACTATCAGGAAGTCATCGACAAGATGCGTTCCGAACTGGCGCTGGCCCGCCCATGAGCGGATTTGAGCAGCTGTTCCCGGGGCAACTGCCGCGGTTGGTGATGTTCGATCTGGATGGCACGCTGATCGACTCGGTACCCGACCTGGCGGCGGCGGTGGATAACATGCTGCTCTCCCTCGGGCGCAAGCCTGCCGGTATCGAGTCGGTGCGCGAGTGGGTCGGCAACGGTGCGCCGGTGCTGGTGCGCCGCGCTTTGGCCGGTGGCATCGACCATTCCGCCGTGGATGACGTCGAAGCCGAGCATGCGCTGGAGGTGTTCATGGAAGCCTATGGCGCCAGCCATGAGCTGACCGTGGTCTATCCCGGCGTGCGCGACACCCTGAAATGGCTGCACAAGCAGGGCGTGGCCATGGCGCTGATCACCAACAAGCCGGAGCGCTTCGTCGCGCCGCTGCTGGATCAGATGAAGATCGGTCGCTACTTCAAGTGGATCATCGGCGGCGATACCCTGCCGCAGAAGAAGCCCGATCCGGCGGCGCTGTTCTTCGTCATGAAGATGTCCGGCATCCCGGCTTCGCAATCGCTGTTCGTCGGCGACTCGCGCAGCGACGTGCTGGCGGCGAAAGCGGCAGGGGTCAAATGTGTCGCGCTGAGTTATGGCTACAACCATGGCCGGCCGATTGCCGAGGAATCCCCGGCGCTGGTGATCGACGATCTGCGCAAGTTAATTCCCGGTTGCCTGGATACGGCCGCTGAGATAACGTTGCCCGACGCTTCTCACTCCCTTTCTGGAAACGCCATCGTGGTGGTCACCCGCAAACTCTGGATGAAAGTCATCAAGGCCCTGGCCCGCTGGCGTTGGCGCGCCTGACTTGTTCCTGGCCGGCCTGCCGGCGCGTTTGCACACCTGACTGATTTGCACCTCACACCACGAGGCACCTTATGATCCGCGAAGAATTCCTGCGTCTGGCCGCTGACGGCTACAACCGCATCCCGCTGGCCTGCGAAACCCTGGCCGACTTCGACACCCCGCTGTCGATCTACCTGAAACTGGCCGACCAGCCCAACTCCTACCTGCTCGAATCGGTGCAGGGCGGCGAGAAATGGGGCCGTTACTCGATCATCGGCCTGCCGTGCCGCACTGTGCTGCGGGTTCATGACCATCATGTCAGCATCACCGTCGATGGCGTCGAGACCGAAAGCCACGACGTCGAAGACCCGCTGGCCTTCGTCGAAACCTTCAAGGCTCGCTACAACGTGCCGACCATCGCCGGTCTGCCGCGCTTCAACGGCGGCCTGGTGGGTTACTTCGGCTACGACTGCGTGCGTTATGTAGAAAAGCGTCTCGGCAAATGCCCGAACCCGGACCCGCTGGGCGTGCCGGACATTCTGTTGATGGTCTCCGATGCGGTGGTGGTCTTCGACAACCTCGCCGGCAAGATGCACGCGATCGTGCTGGCCGACCCGGCGCAGGCCGATGCCTACGAGCAGGGCCAGGCGCAGTTGCAGGCGCTGCTGGAAAAACTGCGTCAGCCGATCACCCCGCGCCGTGGCCTGGATTTCAGCAAGCAGCAGGCGGCCGAGCCGGTGTTCCGCTCCAGTTTCACCCAGGATGACTACGAAAAAGCCGTCGACACCATCAAGGAATACATCCTCGCCGGTGACTGCATGCAGGTCGTGCCGTCCCAGCGCATGTCGATCGACTTCAAGGCTGCGCCGATCGATCTGTACCGCGCACTGCGTTGCTTCAACCCGACGCCGTACATGTACTTCTTCAACTTCGGCGATTTCCACGTCGTCGGCAGTTCGCCGGAAGTGCTGGTGCGGGTCGAAGACAACCTGATCACCGTGCGCCCGATTGCCGGCACCCGTCCTCGCGGGGCTACCGAAGAGGCGGACGTGGCGCTGGAAGAAGACCTGCTGTCCGACGACAAGGAGATCGCCGAGCATCTGATGCTGATCGACCTCGGTCGCAACGACACCGGGCGTGTTTCGGAGATCGGCTCGGTGAAACTCACCGAGAAAATGGTCATCGAGCGTTATTCCAACGTGATGCACATCGTGTCCAACGTCACCGGCCAGTTGAAATCCGGCCTGACCGCCATGGACGCACTGCGGGCGATCCTGCCGGCGGGCACCCTGTCCGGGGCGCCGAAGATCCGTGCGATGGAAATCATCGACGAACTGGAACCGGTCAAGCGTGGTGTGTATGGCGGTGCGGTCGGTTACTTCGCCTGGAATGGCAACATGGACACCGCGATTGCGATCCGTACCGCTGTGATCAAGAACGGCGAGCTGCACGTGCAGGCCGGTGGCGGCATCGTTGCCGATTCGGTGCCGGCGCTGGAATGGGAAGAGACCATCAACAAGCGCCGGGCGATGTTCCGCGCTGTTGCGCTGGCGGAGCAAACCCCGGACTGAGTGACGGGGGATTCAGCCACAAAAAAAACGCGGCGCCTGTGAGGGCGCCGCGTTTTTTATGGCCTTCTGATCAGAAGTCGAGACTTACGCCAACATTGACCCCTTGCTGGGTAAAGTCGTCATCCTTGCGAATGTTGTAGCTGGCGCGAAGGGCCACTTCCTTGGTGAGGTTGTGGCTCACGCCCAGGTTCAGGCGGTTCAGGTTGGTCTGCGGTGTGTAGCCTTCCAGGGTGTAGCGGTTGTTCGGCAGGCTGTTGAGGTTCATCGTCAGATCCTGGGCGTCGTCGTTGTACTCGCGCTCATGGGCGAATTCGCCGAAGACCTGGGTCTGTGCGGTGATCTGGTATTTGCCCTGGATGCCGAGGCCGAGACGGCGGGAGTTGCGCGACTGGTCATCGAAGGTCAGCGCCGTGGAGTCCGCACCTTTTTCCGAGTAACCATCCACTTCGACCTTGCCGAAGTCGGCGCTGACGAAAGGCGACAGATGCCATGGGCTGCTCGCCTCTGGCGCGATGTCGTAGCCGACGCGGCCGCCGATAGCCAGTACATAGCCGTCGGTATCACCTTTCTCGCCACGCTCGTTGACCCCGAGCTGGAACTTGCGCTTCAGGCTGTCGTAATCCAGATGTCCGGCGGTAACGGCCAGGTCACCCCACCAGCGGTTCTGCTGGTACTGGGCGAATGCGGTGCCCATGTAGGAGTTGAGTTTGTACTCGGAGTCGTTATCGCCGGCTTCGATTTTCTGATGATAGAAACCCGCCGCCACACCGACACGCCAGGCGTCGTCGAGACGGTAGCTGCCACCGATGTTCAGGTTGTAACCGTTGCCGTCGGCGCTTGCCCCGGCGTGCTGGTCATCGAAGTCCTGATGCTGGCCGCCAGCGGAGACAATCGCTCGCCATTGACCGACGCCTTGCCAGTTTTCCCAGTCGGCCAGCCATTGGTTACGCAGTTCGTCCTGATGCGCACGCAGGGTACCCTGGGCCATTTCCGGCAGCAGGGTCAGTTCCCACGGCGCAGCCAGCAACGAGTAGGCGTAGTCGGCGATCAAACGTTGCCCGGCTTCGGTCGGGTGCACGGCGTCGTTGTAGATCAGCTTGGTCGGATCTGGTGTCGCGCTGTTGATCCCGTAACGGGCGTTTTCAGTGCAGCCGTCGCCGCTGAAGCAGGTGGCGACCAGATTCTGATCGGTGGCCAGGCCGAACTGAGCCGGGTTGGCAAACGCTTCCTTGAGCAGTACCGGAATGTTCAGCGGAATGACGTTGGCATTGACCGTCTGTAGCTGGCTCACCAGTTCGGTGTTGAACTGGGCGCTGAGCTGCGACGTGAAGGCCTGCAGCGGCGAGCCGTTGATGGCCGGGGTCAGGCCGATGTCCGGCAGCAGCCAGACCATGATGTAGCGGGCACCCGCGCCTTGCAGGGTGCGCACGCTGTCGACCAGGCGGTCGGCGGCGGCATTGGCCTGAGGCAGGCTGGTGACGCGGCCTTGAAGGAAGTCGTTGCCGCCTCCGGTCAGGTAATACAGCGCATTCGGGTCGGCGCGGAAACCGTTCGACGGCAGATAACCGGCGCGGGTGCGTTCGTCGGTGGTGGACGTGCTGGTGATCGAGTCGAGAATCTGGTCAGTGCGATAGCCGCCGACCGCCCAGTTATTGCCATCCGGCAATCCCTGGCCGGCACGTACCGCCGAATCCGCGGAGGCGGTCTGATTCGGCGTGAAGCCCAGGCGGCCACCAATCAGTTGGGTGGCGTTGAGCGAGTAGAACTCTCCGCTGCCGTCTTGATAGTTGGGGCCAGTGCGGTTGGTAAACCGTTTGACCGAGCCGGCGGGACCATCCGGATCAGAAAACGTCCCCGCGTCGCTGAGACTGTCACCGAAGACAACGAAATTCGAATAAGGATTGGGTGCGGCGTTCGCCTGGGCGCAGGCCAACGCGAGCAGGCATCCGGCGAGCGGTACAAACAACGTCTGTTTGATCATGAGCAAGTCCGTTTATTTATTGTTGTATGGAACGAAACGACAGTACCAAAAACTTCCGGCGTTTTGCCATCGGTCGTCAACCCTCCCATAGTTTTCCCCCCGTCAGGCCCGGCCATATTGCACGCTCTGCCCAGCTAAGTTACTGTGCGGGAACGTATGAACGAGACCTTCCCCGTGTTGATCACCAGCAAACTTCTGGATCAAGTCATCAAGGCACACGCCCGCTGGCGTTGGCGCGCCTGAATCTTTTCTGCCGGCCCCGCCGGATCTGTATCGCTCTGCCTTCCTTGCCCGTTTGAAATGCCGCCTTGCTGTCGCCACTTGCGCGTCCGACTTTGTGCAGCGTCCTGGCAAGTCATCCGAAGGCTGTTTCCAAGTCAGAATTCAAGAGGTTCGAAACGCCATGTTGCTGATGATCGACAACTACGACTCCTTTACTTACAACGTTGTGCAATACCTCGGCGAGCTGGGTGCCGAGGTCAAGGTCGTGCGCAACGACGAACTGACCATCGCCGAAATCGAAGCGCTCAACCCGGAGCGCATCGTGGTGTCCCCCGGTCCATGCACGCCGACCGAAGCCGGCATCTCCATCGACGCCATCAAGCACTTCGCCGGCAAGCTGCCGATCCTCGGCGTCTGCCTCGGCCACCAGTCCATCGGCCAGGCCTTTGGCGGTGATGTGGTACGTGCCCGGCAAGTGATGCACGGTAAGACTAGCCCGGTATTCCACGAGGACAAGGGTGTTTTTGCCGGTCTGAATCATCCGTTGACGGTTACTCGCTATCACTCGCTGATCGTCAAGCACGATACTTTGCCCGACTGCCTGGAGCTGACCGCGTGGACGCAACATGACGACGGCTCGGTCGACGAAATCATGGGCCTGCGTCACAAGACCCTGAACATCGAGGGCGTACAGTTCCACCCGGAATCGATCCTCACCGAGCAGGGCCATGAACTGTTCGCCAACTTCCTCAAACAAACCGGCGGCACGCGCTAAGGACTCTCCATGAATATCAAGACAGCCCTGAGCCGTATCGTCGATCACCTCGACCTCAGCACCGAAGAAATGCGCGACGTGATGCGCGAAATCATGACCGGCCAATGCACCGACGCGCAGATCGGCGCGTTCATGATGGCCATGCGCATGAAGAGCGAGAGCATCGACGAAATCGTCGGTGCGGTGTCGGTGATGCGCGAGCTGGCCGATCAGGTCGAACTCAAAACCCTCGACGGCGTGGTCGATGTAGTCGGCACCGGTGGTGACGGCGCGAACATCTTCAACGTTTCCACGGCTTCGGCCTTTGTCGTTGCTGCTGCCGGCTGCACCGTGGCCAAGCATGGCAACCGCGCGGTGTCGGGCAAGAGCGGCAGCGCCGACCTGCTCGAAGCCGCCGGCATCTACCTCAACCTGACCCCGGTTCAGGTGGCGCGTTGCATCGACAACGTCGGCATCGGTTTCATGTTTGCCCAGACTCATCACAAAGCCATGAAGTACGCCGCGGGCCCGCGCCGCGATCTGGGCCTGCGTACCCTGTTCAACATGCTCGGCCCGCTTACGAATCCGGCCGGTGTCAAACATCAGGTAGTCGGCGCGTTCACCCAGGCCTTGTGCCGGCCGTTGGCCGAAGTCTTGCAGCGTCTGGGCAGCAAACATGTGCTGGTGGTGCATTCGAAGGATGGCCTGGACGAGTTCAGTCTCGCCGCACCAACCTATGTGGCCGAGCTGAAGAACAACGAGATCACCGAGTATTGGGTCGAGCCGGAAGATCTGGGCATGAAGAGCCAGAGCCTGCACGGTCTGTCGGTCGAGGGCCCGGAGGCTTCGCTGGCGCTGATTCGCGATGCACTGGGCAAGCGCAAGACCGAAAACGGCCAGAAGGCTGCGGAAATGATCGTGCTCAATGCCGGTGCGGCGCTGTACGCAGCTGACCTGGCAACCAGTCTTAAAGAAGGCGTGGCACTGGCCCACGACGCTCTGCACACCGGTCTCGCTCGGGAGAAGCTCGAGGAGTTGGGTGCCTTTACCGCGGTATTCAAAGTGGAGAATGAGGGATGAGTGTACCGACGGTTCTGGAAAACATTCTGGCCCGCAAGGTTCAGGAGGTCGCCGAGCGTAGCGCCCGCGTGAGCCTGAGCAAGCTGGAAAGTCTGGCCAAGACGGCCGATGCACCCCGCGGTTTTGCCCAGGCATTGCTGGCACAGGCCAAGAAGAAACAACCGGCCGTGATCGCTGAAATCAAGAAGGCTTCGCCGAGCAAAGGCGTGATCCGCGAGAACTTCGTTCCCGCCGACATCGCCAAAAGCTACGAGAAGGGCGGGGCGACCTGCCTGTCGGTGCTGACCGACATCGACTACTTCCAGGGCGCCGATGCCTACCTGCAACAGGCCCGCGCCGCGTGCTCGCTGCCGGTGATCCGCAAGGACTTCATGATCGATCCGTACCAGATCGTCGAAGCCCGTGCGTTGGGCGCCGACTGCGTGCTGCTGATCGTCTCCGCGCTGGATGACGTGAAAATGGCCGAGCTGGCTTCGGTGGCCAAAGGCGTCGGCCTCGATGTGCTGGTAGAAGTTCACGACGGTGATGAGCTTGAACGCGCATTGAAGACTCTGGACACGCCGCTGGTCGGGGTCAACAACCGCAACCTGCATACCTTCGACGTGAGCCTGGAAACCACCCTCGACCTGCTGCCGCGCATTCCGCGCGATCGACTGGTGATCACCGAGAGCGGGATCCTCAACCGTGCCGATGTCGAACTGATGGAAATCAGCGACGTTTACGCGTTCCTGGTCGGCGAAGCGTTCATGCGCGCCGAAAGCCCGGGCATCGAGCTGCAACGTCTGTTCTTCCCTGAGCGCGGCGTTCCGGTGAGCGGTTCGACCCTCGACTGATCGACTCTTTGCAGGCGCCCGTATCCCTGTGGGAGCGGGCTTGCCCGCGAAGGCAGCATAAGATTCACCTCAGGCTCAACGTCCTATGGAAACCTTATGATCCCCACTTCTCTGACCATCGAAGCCGGCCTGCAAGCCGAACAGGATATGCTGGCTTCGGTCTGCGCCGGTGATGCCGAATTCGGTCTGCTGTTCTGGCAACCCAGCGATCGCGCGCTGGTCATGCCGCGTCGTTTGAACCGCCTCCCCGGATTCGATCACGCCTGCGAAGTCTCCGCCGCTGCCGGTTGGCCGGTGTTGCTGCGTGAAACCGGTGGTGAACCTGTTCCGCAATCGGCGTCGACGATCAACATTGCACTGGTCTACGCACCGCCTCGCAGCGAAGGCGATCTGAACCGCATCGAAACCGGATACCGGCGTCTGTGTGATCCGATCTGTCAGTTGCTGGATGAGTTGGGTGGCACGTCTTCGCTGGGTGAAATCGACGGTGCGTTCTGCGACGGTCGTTTCAACGTCAACCTCGACGGCCGCAAGATGGTCGGCACCGCCCAGCGCTGGCGCCAGAGTCAGGGTGGGCAGCGCCCGGTTGGCCTGGTGCACGGTGCAATGCTGCTGGATGATGAGCGCGAATCGATGGTGGCGGCGGTCAACCGCTTCAATGAGGCGTGCGGCCTGGAGCAACGGGTACGCGCTGCAAGCCACATCGCGTTGCATGAGAAATTCCCGGCGCCCCATGCGTTGGCGCGTCTCGATGAACTCTTTCGTTTGATGCTGGCGCGGATTTACGCCGTCTGAGCGTTCGAACTCAGCGAGTGCCGAAGACCACCATGGTCTTGCCTTTCACGTCCACCAGGTTGCGTTCCTCAAGATCCTTGAGCACGCGACCGACCATTTCCCGCGAGCAACCGACAATCCGCCCGATTTCCTGACGGGTCACCTTGATCTGCATGCCGTCCGGGTGGGTCATCGCGTCGGGTTGCTTGCACAGTTCCAGCAAGCAGCGAGCAACACGGCCAGTGACATCGAAGAACGCCAGATCGCCGACCTTGCGCGTGGTGTTGCGCAGGCGCTGTGCGATTTGTCCGCTGAGCACGTAAAGAATGTCTGGATCCTGCTGCGACAATTCACGGAATTTGGCATAGCTGATTTCCGCGACTTCGCACTCGACCTTGGCCCGCACCCAGGCACTGCGCTCCTGTTCCTGGCCGGCCTGTTCGAACAGGCCCAGCTCACCGAAGAAATCCCCGGCATTCAGGTACGCGATGATCATCTCGCGGCCGTCGTCGTCCTCGATCAGGATCGTGACAGAGCCACGGATGATGAAGTACAGCGTATCGGAGCGATCCCCGGCGCAGATGATGTTGCTCTTGGCCGCATGACGCCGGCGCTGGCAATGCATCAGCAGCTTGTCGAGGTTCTTGATTTTGGGTGTGGGGGTAATACCAACCATGGTTGTATCCCGAAAAGACTGCACGGTTATATGTGGTTTTTATATGAGGCGCTGAGGCGATCGCTACAAATACCGGCTTGGGGCGCCAGTGAATTGGCGCCAGCTTACCAGACACTTCGTCGAAAATTCGAGAAATTACCTACGCGGTAAAGGCATCGGTCCTAGGATCACCGCTCGCAGTCAAACCGGGGCCCTGTGCTAAGCTGGCGACCCTTTTTTCTACAGTGGAGTCTTGGCGATGAAGGCACGCATCCAATGGGCTGGCGAAGCCATGTTCCTCGGCGAATCCGGCAGCGGTCATGTCGTGGTCATGGATGGTCCGCCGGACGCCGGTGGTCGCAATCTGGGTGTTCGCCCGATGGAGATGCTCCTGCTGGGCGTTGGCGGCTGCAGCAATTTCGACGTGGTCAGCATCCTGAAGAAGTCGCGTCAGGCGGTTGAAAGCTGCGAAGCTTTCCTGGACGCCGAACGTGCGACCGAAGATCCGAAGGTGTTCACCAAGATCCACATGCACTTCGTGGTCAAGGGCCGTGGCCTGAAAGAAGCCCAGGTCAAACGCGCCATCGAGCTGTCGGCGGAGAAGTACTGCTCGGCCTCGATCATGCTCGGCGCCGCTGGCGTGGCAATCACCCACGACTACGAAATCGTCGAACTCGGCTGAGCCTACATTCAACTATCATAAAAGCAGTGCAGACTCTGGCGATCCCCCGCTGACGTCTGCATAATGCGCCACTTTTTTCAGGGCAGTGATCGGTCAGTCGACGGGTCATCCGCCTGAACAGATAACCAAAATCGCCATCGCGAAGAGGTGTTAACCGTCCTACGCAGGTGCGTCGTTCGCACTTGACGGGCATGCTTGATCACGCGGCCGGGCCGCATACATAGAGAGTTTTTAACGGTGAAAAGCAAACTCAAGCTCCACGGGTTCAATAACCTGACAAAGACCTTGAGCTTCAACATCTATGACATCTGCTACGCGGAAACCCCGCAAGACCAGCAGGCTTACGTCGAGTACATCAATCAAGAGTACAACGCCGAACGCCTGACGCAGATCCTCACGGAAGTTGTCGAAATCATTGGTGCCAACATTCTGAACATTGCCAGTCAGAACTATGAGCCTCAGGGTGCCAGCGTCACGATTCTGATCTCGGAAGAACCGGTCACCCCGACCGAAAGCCAGATCGAAGAGTCCCCGGGTCCGCTGCCGGAAATCATCCTGGCCCACCTCGACAAGAGTCACATCACGGTGCATACCTACCCGGAAATCCATCCGGACGCCGGTATTGCGACGTTCCGTGTTGACATCGATGTGTCGACCTGTGGAGTCATTTCACCGCTCAAAGCGCTCAATTTCCTCATTCACCAGTTCGATTCGGACATTGTGACCGTGGATTACCGTGTGCGCGGCTTCACCCGTGACGTTGAAGGCAACAAGCACTTCATCGACCACGAGATCAACTCGATCCAGAACTACCTTTCCGAAGATACCCGCGACGCGTACCAGATGACCGACGTGAACGTGTATCAGGAAAACCTGTTCCACACCAAAATGCTGCTGAAGAACTTCGAACTGGATAACTACCTGTTCGGTGATGCCACCAGCAACCTGTCGTCCGAGCAACGTGCTCAGGTGACTGAGCGTGTGAAACACGAAATGCTGGAAATCTTCTACGCGCGCAATATGCCGAGCTAAGAAATCCGGGCACAAAAAAAGGCGACTGCTTTGCGGCAGTCGCCTTTTTTATGGGCGTTTTTCAGATTCGGTAGGTGCTTTTGGTCATCACTTTGGCCAACAGGCTCATGCCGAACTTCACCGGTGCCGGGAAGCGGAAACCGCCAGCCTCCAGCGCACTTTCTGCGTGATGTTCTTCATCGATACGCATCTGTTCCAGAATCGCCCGGGATTTTTCATCCTCGGCCGGCAGTTGTTCCAGATGCTCGTTCAAGTGCTTGCACACCTGATGCTCGGTCGCCGCGACAAAACCGAGGCTGACCTTGTCGCTGATCAGCCCGGCGACTGCGCCGATCCCGAACGACATCCCATAGAACAGCGGATTGAGCACGCTGGTGTGGCTGCCCAACTGATGAATGCGCTGTTCACACCAGACCAGATGATCGATCTCTTCTTCGGCCGCATGCTCCATGGCTTCGCGCACCTGCGGCAGTTTGGCGGTCAGGGCCTGGCCCTGATACAGCGCCTGGGCACAGACTTCACCGGTATGGTTGATGCGCATCAGGCCGGCGACGTGGCGGGTGTCTTCGTCGCTCATCTGCACGTCGGGCTGCACGATGGCCGGCGACGGACGGTACGGCTGGCCACTGAAGGGCAGCAGGGTTCGCATCGCGGCATCGGCTTGCAGCAGAAGACGGTCAATTGGCGAGTAGTGACGTTGGGTAGTCATGCTGACCTCCGGGAAGAATCTCGGCGGCCAGTTTAACCGAATCGGCCGGGGAAGGTTTGCGCTGGGTCATGTGGGAGCAGGGCGCCCCCACAGATTTCGAGTCGATCAGCCCGGCGGCCAGTTCATCTGGCGTTGACCGAGTACGTGCATATGAATGTGGTAGACCGTCTGTCCACCCTTTTCATTGCAGTTCATCACCACCCGGAAGCCTTCTTCGCAACCCAGTTCCAGCGCCAGACGCTGGGCGGTGAACAGAATATGCCCGGCCAGTGCCTTGTCGTCTTCGGTCAGGTCGTTGAGGGTGCGCACCGGTTTCTTCGGGATCACCAGAAAATGCACCGGTGCCTGCGGGGCGATGTCGTGGAACGCCAGAACCTGGTCGTCCTCGTAGATGATCTTCGCCGGGATTTCCCGGTTGATGATCTTGGTGAACAGAGTATCCACAGCTGTTTTCTCCGTTGTGTGAGCTGGGCCGAGTGTACCCACGAGGGATCACCGCGCCCAGCCATTTGCCTGCCGGCCCTTCAGCGGGGGCAGTAAGCTTTGTTGACCATGCCGACGATGGTGCGGTTTAGCCAGCGCGAACCCAGTCGTGGCAGAAAGGCGAACCAGCGGTTTCTGCGTCCGGGAATGATGATTGCGCGGTTTTTCTCCAGGGCGCGCACGGTATACAGCGCGACCTCTTCGGGGCTCATCAGCAGTTTGCTGGCGTTGAGTTTTTCGTTGTTCAGTTGCGCCGTACGGAAGAATCCGGTGCGTGTGGGGCCTGGGCAGAGCACCGAGACTTTCACGGCGCACTTTTTCAATTCCACCCGCAGCGCTTCGGAAAAATGCAGGACGTAGGCCTTGCTTGCGTAGTAAGTGCTCATCCACGGGCCGGGATTGAACGCCGCCACCGACGCCACGTTGAGAATCTGCCCGCCACCCTGCAGGGCCATGCTGTTGCCGATCGCGTGGCAGAGGCGGGTGAGGGCGAGGATGTTCACCTCGATCAGGTCCTGCTCGGTCATCCAGTCCTGAGCCAGGAACGGACCGCAGGTGCCGATGCCGGCACAGTTCACCAGCAGATCGATCTGGCGATCGCCTTCTTCAAGCTCCAGCAGAAACCCGGACAGGCGCAGCGGCTCGCCCAGGTCGCAGGCGCGGAACAGCACCTCCACGCCGAAACGCTGGGTCAGTTCAATCGCAATGCTTTCCAGCTGATCACGCTGTCGGGCCACCAGAATCAGGCTGCGGCCACGGCGGGCCAGGGCTTCGGCCATGGCCAGGCCGATGCCGCTGGAGGCGCCAGTGATCAGAGCGTAACGGGTCATGCAGTTCTCCATCGCAACAGCTCC
Organism: Pseudomonas kribbensis; assembly: GCF_003352185.1. Taxonomy (GTDB): domain Bacteria; phylum Pseudomonadota; class Gammaproteobacteria; order Pseudomonadales; family Pseudomonadaceae; genus Aquipseudomonas; species Aquipseudomonas kribbensis. The sequence goes on along the minus strand of NZ_CP029608.1, from coordinate 5,680,346 downwards.
GCGCCGTGGACGCAGGTGTCACGGCGGGGAGCGCTGTTCATTCTTTCGCAGAGTCTACAGGGGCGGGTGCAGGTTCGGCTGCATCGTCCACCGGATTCGGCACGGGCTCGACTTCGACATCGACTTCATCGGCGGTCACTGAACCGCTTTCATAACTGCTTTCGAGGCTGGTTTCGTACTCCTGCTGGATGGCGGAAATCCCGCCCAGCATTCCACCGACAAAGAACAGGCCGATGAAGACGATCCACAGGGAGCACAGCACTTTGACGGCGGTACTGTTCGGTGGCGGCGGTGGGCCATAGCGGTTGGCGCCGGTATTGCCCGGCATGACCATGATCACCAGCGGGAAGAAGCTGCCCACGAAAGGTACGAGTGTCAGCAGCCAGAGCCAGCCGGACCAGCCGATGTCGTGCAGACGCTGAATGCTGAACAGGATGCCGACGATCGCGAAGGCCAGGAACAGGAAGAAGGCAAAGATACCGCCGATGATCAGGCCGCTGGTCGAGTCGGTACTCACCAGCCCCAGACCGATCAGCGCGAAAACGCCGACGATCGGCAGGGTTACCAGACTCAATACCATCGACCATGCCAGGTAGCGCAGGCGTCCGATCCGACCTTCGACGCTGAAGGGTTTGAGTGTGGCGAATTCTGCCAGTTGTTCACCGACACTGGCCCGAGGCGGTGCATAAGGCGAATCGGACTCAGCCACGGCGGCGGAGTGCTCCTGTACATCGGACAGATTCAGTTCGATGGTCGTTTCCGGTTCGATCCGGGCGTCGATCCCGGTCTTGCCCAGCGCTTGCAGATAAGCCTGGGCATCGTTGTGCGACAGGTCGCGTTTGAGGGCGACGGCGCGGCCATTGAACAGGCGTTCGATGGCGGCCACGTCGCTCTTGAACAGATTGGCCAGGTTGAGTTTGGCTGTGTTGATATCGACACCGGGCTGCAGGGCACCGTCGAAAACGATCTTGTAGCGGGTTTCGCTCATGGCCGAGGCATCCTTGTCGCGAAGAAATTGAGTTGAGACGTGTCGCAGCCGCCAAGTGTAAGGCCAGTCAGGCTGCAACTGGCCGGAATTTTCTCAGCGCGGCCAGCGGTTCGGTAGCTGTGCCGCATGTTCCAGGGCCTGGCGATACTCTGCATCGAGGCGCGCCACCAGTTGGTCCACGCTTGGCAGGTCTTCGATCTGGCCAACCCCCTGGCCGGCTGACCACACGGTTTTCCAGGCTTTGGCCTCATCGTTGATCGGCTTGAGTTTGTCGCCGAAGTTCACTTCACCCTTGCCTTGCAGTGCCGCCATATCGAAGCCGGCAGCCTCCAGGCTTTGGCGCATGAAGCTGGCCGGAACTCCAGACACGGCAGGAGTATGAATGATGTCCGCTGCCTTGGCTGTCAGGAGCATCTCCTTGTAGGCGTCGGGCGCATGACTTTCAGTCGTACCGATGAATCGCGTACCGAAGTAGGCCAAATCCGCGCCGAGCAGCTGTGCGGCGAGAATCTCATGGCCGTGGTTCAAACATCCTGCAAGCAGCAGCGTTTTGTCGAAGAACTGGCGAATCTCTGCGATCAGTGAGAACGGGCTCCAGGTGCCGGCATGGCCACCGGCGCCGGCGGCAACGGCGATCAAGCCATCGACGCCGGCTTCAGCGGCTTTTTCCGCATGGCGGCGAGTCGTCACGTCGTGGAACACCAGGCCGCCATAGCTGTGCACGGCGTCCACCAACTCCTTCACCGCACCGAGGCTGGTGATGACGATGGGTACTTTGTGTTCGACGCAGATGTTCAGATCCGCCTGCAGACGCGGATTGCTCTTGTGAACAATCAGGTTCACGGCATAAGGCGCCGGGTTATCCAGTGTCGCCAGTCCCGCTTCGATCTGTTCCAGCCAGGCCTTGAATCCGCTGCTTTCGCGTTGGTTGAGCGCCGGAAAGCTGCCCACCACGCCATTGCGGCAGCACGCGAGCACCAGTTCGGGATTGGAAATCAGGAACATCGGCGCAGCCACGACTGGGAGGCGCAGACGTTGTTCGAGCAGAGCGGGCAGCGACATCGGAAGTACCCCGGAAAGTTGAACCAGTTGAAGTTAGAACGGCTTGACCACGACCAGAATTACGATAGCCAGCAATATCAGAACCGGGACTTCATTGAACCAGCGATAAAAGACATGGCTGCGGGTGTTCTCGCCACGGGCAAAACGTTTTACCTGCGCGCCACACATGTGGTGATAACCGATCAGCAGCACCACCAGGGTCAGTTTGGCGTGAATCCAGCCACCGCTGCTGAAGATGCTCGGGTTCAGGTAAATCAGCCAGCCGCCGAAGATCAGCGCGGCGATCATCGCCGGCCCCATGATGCCGCGATACAGCTTGCGCTCCATGACGCTGAAGCGTTCCTTGCTGATCGTATCTTCACTTTGTGCGTGGTAGACGAACAGTCGCGGCAGGTAGAACAGTCCGGCAAACCAGCACACGATGCTGACGATATGCAGCGCTTTGATCCATAGATAGAGCATTTTTGGTTTTTCCCTCATTCACGGTAGGCCGGATAGTAGAGGCTTGAGCGTCCGCACGTCACCTTGACGGTTGTCGCAGGGGCGCGCGGCCCCTATTATCGACGGCTTTCCAGTGGGTTCGTTGAGGGCAGGTTTATGGTCAAGGTCGGTATCGTCGGCGGCACGGGTTACACCGGTGTCGAACTGCTGCGTCTGTTGGCACAGCATCCGCAGGCAGAAGTGGTGGTGATCACTTCCCGATCCGAGGCCGGTCTGGCCGTGGCTGACATGTACCCGAACCTGCGCGGCCACTACGACGGCCTGGCGTTCAGCGTGCCGGACATCAAGACCCTGGGCGCTTGCGACGTGGTGTTCTTCGCGACTCCGCACGGCGTTGCCCATGCACTGGCCGGTGAATTGCTGGCAGCGGGCACCAAGGTCATTGACCTGTCGGCCGACTTCCGCCTGCAGGACGCCGATGAATGGGCCAAGTGGTACGGCCAGCCGCACGGTGCGCCGGAGCTGCTGGACGAAGCGGTTTACGGCTTGCCGGAAGTCAACCGTGAGCAAATCAAGAAAGCCCGCCTGATCGCGGTGCCGGGTTGCTATCCGACCGCAACGCAGCTGGGTTTCCTGCCATTGCTTGAGGCAGGTCTGGCCGATACTTCGCTGCTGATTGCCGACTGCAAGTCCGGTGTCAGCGGTGCCGGTCGTGGTGCTGCCGTAGGTTCGCTGTACTCCGAGACGTCGGAAAGCATGAAGGCTTATGCGGTGAAAGGTCACCGTCATCTGCCGGAAATTCGTCAGGGTCTGCGCCGTGCAGCGGGCAAGGATGTCGGCCTGACTTTCGTGCCACACCTGACGCCGATGATTCGTGGCATTCATTCCACGCTCTATGCGACCGTGGTGGATCGCTCCGTGGATCTGCAGGCGCTGTTCGAAAAGCGTTATGCCAATGAACCGTTCGTCGACGTGATGCCGGCCGGCAGCCATCCGGAAACCCGCAGCGTGCGAGGCGCGAACGTTTGCCGTATTGCGGTTCATCGTCCACAGGATGGTGATCTGGTAGTGGTGCTTTCGGTGATCGATAACCTGGTCAAGGGCGCATCGGGCCAGGCGGTGCAGAACATGAACATTCTGTTCGGGCTGGATGAGCGTCTGGGTCTGTCCCACGCAGGCATGCTGCCGTAAGACTGATCTTGCTTGGTGAAAAGGCCCGTCTGACGGGCCTTTTTGCATTCTGGGTCGCTGATGGCTTTATTGATATACCGTAACAATAGTTGACCGATTTTCTAGGACAAGCGGATAATGCGCGTCATCACGCATTATGGCGGCGTAACGCCGGGAGATAGTCAGCATGAGCGTCGAATCCTTCACCCCCACGGCTTTGCAATTCACTCAGGGTGCCGCGCACAAGGTGAAGAGCCTGGTCGATGAAGAGGGGAATGATCGCTTGAAGCTGCGCGTATTCGTTACGGGCGGCGGTTGTTCAGGGTTTCAGTACGGCTTCACCTTCGATGAGGATGTGGCCGAGGACGACACCATCGTCGAGCGCGAAGGTGTGAGCCTGGTGGTTGATCCGATGAGCTTCCAGTACCTGGCGGGTGCCGAGGTGGACTACCAGGAAGGTCTGGAAGGTTCGCGCTTCGTGATCAAGAACCCGAATGCCACCACGACTTGTGGTTGCGGTTCTTCGTTCTCGATCTGATCTCGCTTCACCGTACACAATAAAACGCCGCAGAACCTCACGGTTCTGCGGCGTTTTGTTATCTGCGTTTTATCTCAATTGGGGTAGATGGCGCCAAGTATGCGCAGACCTTTTGCACCGGTGACGCTGGGGCGATTGGCGGTGATGCCTTCAAGGCAGCAATGGGCCAGCCAAGCGAAGGCCATGGCTTCAACCCAGTCTGGATCGACACCGTGAGTCGCAGTGCTGGCGACTTTCGTGTTGGGCAACAGGTCAGCCAGGCGCTTCATCAGCGTGGCGTTGTGGGCGCCGCCGCCGCAGACCAGGAGTTCTTCGGTATTCGATTGAGCGCTTTGCAGTGATTCGACGATGGTCAGCGCTGTCAGTTCGAGCAGCGTTGCCTGTACGTTTTCAGGAGCGAAATCCGGCAGGTGTGACAGTTGCTGTTCCAGCCAGGGCAGGTTGAACACTTCCCGGCCGGTGCTCTTCGGACCTTTGGTCGAGAAGAAGGAATCGCTCAACAATGCCTTGAGAAGGGTTGGTTCAACTTTGCCGCAGGCTGCCCATTCACCGCTGCGATCATAGTTTTCGCCACGCCGTCGATGAATCCACGCATCCATCAGAACATTCCCAGGGCCGCAGTCGAAACCGGCTACAGGCTTGTTCGGCTCGATCAGACTGAGATTGCTGAAACCGCCGACATTCAGGACTGCGCGGTTACCGATACGCTCTTCGAACAACGCTTCATGGAAGGCAGGAACCAGAGGGGCGCCTTGACCGCCGGCAGCCACATCGCGGCTGCGGAAGTCACTGACTACCGTAATGCCGGTCAGCTCGGTCAGCAGGGCAGGGTTGCCGATCTGCACGGTGAAACCACGTGCCGGTTCGTGGCGAATGGTCTGGCCGTGGCTGCCGATCGCGCGAATGGCTTCGGGTTTGAGCTGTTGCTGTTCGAGCAGGACGTGGATGCCCTCGGCGGCAAGTTTCACCCAGTTTTGCTGGGCGATGGCTGAGCGGGCAATTTCGTCGGGGCCGCTGGCGCACAAGCCAAGCAGCTCGGCGCGCAGGGATTCAGGCATGGGAGTGTAGTGCGTGGCGATCAGGTTGATCGTCGAGGTCTGCTCGATCAGGGCGATGTCCAGACCATCGAGGCTGGTTCCGGACATCACGCCGATATAAAGAGCCATGGCTTAACGCTTGCTCGAGGCCAGCATGGTGGCCTTCTCTTGGTCCATGCGAGCCATCAACGGCTGACTCTGCGCCAGGAAGCGTGCGCGCTCGGATTTGGCGATCGGATCGGCCATTGGCAGCTTCTGGCCCAATGGGTCGACGTGAACGCCATTGACCTGGAACTCGTAGTGCAGGTGCGGACCGGTGGACAGGCCGGTGGTGCCGATGTAACCGATCACCTGGCCCTGCTTGACGGTACCGCCGGTTTTTACGCCTTTGGCGAAGCCTTGCATGTGGCCGTACAGCGTGCGGTAGGTATTGCCGTGCTGAATGATCACGGTGTTGCCGTAACCACCACGGCGACCGGCCAACAGTACTTTGCCATCGCCGGCAGCCTTGATTGGCGTACCGCGTGGGGCGGCGTAGTCGACACCTTTGTGGGCGCGGATCTTGTTGAGGATCGGGTGTTTGCGGCCCATGGAAAACTTGGAGCTGATGCGGGCGAAGTCCACCGGGGTACGGATGAACGCCTTGCGCATGCTGTTGCCGTCGGCAGTGTAGTAGCTGCTGTTACCTTGCTTGTTGGTGTAGCGCACGGCGGTGTAAGTCTTGCCGCGGTTGGTGAAGCGGGCGGACAGGATCGGGCCGTTTCCGACGGCTTTACCATTGACCACTTTCTGTTCGTAGATCACGTCGAACTCGTCACCCTGGCGGATATCCTGGGCGAAGTCGACGTCGTAACCGAACACGCTGGCCATATCCATGGTCAGGCTGTGGGACAGGCCGGCGCGGGCGGCGGACTGGGACAGCGAGCTATTGATCACGCCGTGGACATAGGCGGTACGAACGGTTGGCTTGGCGGTAACGCGGTTGAAGACGTAACCCTTGTCGTTCTTGGTCAGGGTGATGGTTTCAACGTCGCTGACCTTGCTGTGCAGATTGGTCAGTTGACCTTGTGGATTGAGTTCGAATTCGAGTTTCTGACCGTGTTTGAGCTGGCTGAACTGCTTGGCCTGTTTGTCGCTGGCCAGAACTTCGTGCACGGCAGCGGCGGGGAGGCCGACCTTTTCGAACAGTGTCGAAAGGGTGTCACCCTTGGAGACGATCACTTCCCTGTGGCCTGGAGCCTTCTTTTCAGGCGCGACCGGTGCAGGCGCTGGTGCGGCCTGGGCGGTTTCGGGTGTGTCTTCTGCGCTGTTTTCGATTTGTGCGAAAGGTGAGGCTACTGGTTCATTTGTGGCTTGAACCGCATCAGCAGCGTCTTGATCTTGTGTCAGTTGTTCGGCAGGACTTTCCAGTTCAAGGCTCAGGGTCGTCTTTTTGGCTTCAACATCACTGGAAGGAAATACCAGGAGCGCCAGGCTGAGAAGGGCGGCGATCCCACTTGCGGCAAGCAGGTGGGTCTTCGGGTAAAGCGGTGGCGCTTTAGACGGTTCAGTGGTCATAAGTAGTTTTGACTTTGAAAAGATGAATTGGAAAAGATGAATGACATGATGAAGATGAAATAACTGTATAAAATATAACCAAATCATCTCTGAGGCAAGTCCGCAGGTATCTCGCCTGCGGATTGGTGTCCGTGTGCCGGGCAAAACTTGTAATTGGTGCGCGATCTTGTATGGTTGGTTCCCTTTGAATCTGAGCCTTGCGGGTCTGTTATGAAGTCGGTTGAAGAGCAGCTAGCGCTGATTAAACGTGGTGCGGAAGAACTGTTGGTCGAGTCCGAGCTGATCGAAAAGCTCAAGCGTGGCCAGCCGCTGCGAATCAAGGCCGGCTTCGATCCAACGGCGCCGGATCTGCACCTTGGTCACACTGTGCTTATTAATAAGCTGCGTCAGTTCCAGGAGCTGGGGCATCAGGTGATCTTCCTGATTGGTGACTTCACCGGGATGATCGGTGATCCGAGTGGCAAGAGTGCAACTCGTCCGCCGCTGACCCGTGAGCAGGTTCTGGAAAATGCCGAGACCTACAAGACTCAGGTATTCAAGATTCTTGATCCGGCGAAAACCGAAGTCGCATTCAACTCCACCTGGATGGATCAGATGGGGCCTGCAGACTTTATTCGTCTGACTTCGCAGTACACCGTTGCTCGTATGCTTGAGCGTGATGACTTCGACAAGCGCTATACCACCAACCAGCCAATCGCCATTCATGAGTTCCTCTATCCGCTGGTTCAGGGGTATGACTCGGTTGCATTGCGCGCGGATGTTGAGCTGGGCGGTACCGATCAGAAGTTCAACCTGCTGATGGGTCGCGAGCTGCAGCGTGGTTATGGTCAGGAAGCTCAGTGCATTCTGACGATGCCGCTGCTCGAAGGACTGGATGGCGTTAAAAAGATGTCCAAGTCGTTGGGCAACTACGTCGGTATCCAGGAAGCGCCGGGTGTCATGTACAGCAAGCTGGTTTCGATTCCGGATGCGTTGATGTGGCGCTACTTCGAGCTGCTCAGCTTCCGTTCGATGGATGAAATCAATGCTTTCCGTGCCGATGTAGAGGCGGGTGCCAACCCTCGCGACATCAAGATCAAGCTGGCTGAAGAAATTGTTGCGCGCTTCCATGGGGAAGAGGCTGCTGCCAATGCTCACCGTGGTGCGGGTAACCGTATGAAGGACGGCGAGCTGCCAGATGATTTGCCAGAGGTTGAGCTGACTGCTGCCGAGGATATGCCGATTGCTGCTGTCCTTAATAAGGCTGGCCTGGTGAAGAACTCGGCGGCGGCTCGTGATCTGCTGGCTTCCGGTGGTGTGCGTATAGATGGTGAGGTTGTCGATCGCTCCTTTATATATGTGCTCGGCGCGACTCACGTTTGCCAGGCTGGCAAGAAGGCTTTTGCACGGATTACGCTGAAATCTGAGTAAAGTTGAAATAAGGGGTTGACGGCGAATTCTAGAGGCCTATAATTCGCCCCACTTCCGGCGCAGTCGAAACGGAAAACTCCTTGAGATTCAATGAGTTATGCAGATTTCGATAGTGAGTTGCTTCAGATCATCGAAGCCTGGAAGGAGTTGGAAATGCCGGTTTGTCTGGTGCTTTCAACGGTTCGGTCTTCTCGATCGAAAGCGGAGAAAAAGAGGTGTTGACAGCAGCGTGTAACGCTGTAGAATTCGCCTCCCGCTAACGAGAGATCGGAAGCGCAAGTGGTTGAAGTTGTTGAAGAAATCTTCGAAAACTTCTGAAAATAATCACTTGACAGCAAATGAGGCTGCTGTAGAATGCGCGCCTCGGTTGAGACGAAAGATCTTAACCAACCGCTCTTTAACAACTGAATCAAGCAATTCGTGTGGGTGCTTGTGGAGTCAGACTGATAGTCAACAAGATTATCAGCATCACAAGTTACTCCGCGAGAAATCAAAGATGTAACCAACGATTGCTGAGCCAAGTTTAGGGTTTCTTAAAAACCCAAAGATGTTTGAACTGAAGAGTTTGATCATG